>NZ_JBFUIP010000078.1:0-26012 GCF_056401815.1 Aminobacter sp. P4_D5
GCACCGAGGTGATCGAACCCTTGTGGGTGGTGGTGATGCGTTCCTGCATCTGGCCCATGTCGGTCGACAGCGTCGGCTGATAGCCCACGGCCGAAGGAATACGGCCGAGCAGAGCCGACACTTCCGAACCTGCCTGGGTAAAGCGGAAGATGTTGTCGACGAAGAACAGCACGTCCTGGCCCTGGTCGCGGAAATGCTCAGCGATGGTCAGGCCCGACAGGGCGACGCGAGCGCGCGCACCTGGCGGCTCGTTCATCTGGCCGAACACCAGGGCGCACTTGGAGCCTTCGGTCGAGCCGTTGTTCTCGTGCGGGTCCTTGTTGACGCCCGACTCGATCATTTCGTGATAGAGATCGTTGCCTTCGCGGGTGCGCTCGCCGACGCCGGCGAACACCGAGTAGCCACCGTGGGCCTTGGCGACGTTGTTGATCAGTTCCTGGATCAGAACGGTCTTGCCGACGCCGGCGCCGCCGAACAGGCCGATCTTGCCGCCGCGTGCGTAAGGAGCCAGCAGATCGACGACCTTGATGCCGGTGACGAGGATCTGCGCTTCGGTCGACTGGTCGACATAAGCCGGCGCTTCCTGGTGGATGGCGCGCTTCAGCTTGGTCTTGACCGGGCCAGCTTCGTCGACCGGCTCGCCGATGACGTTCATGATGCGGCCGAGCGTTTCGTCGCCAACCGGAACCATGATCGGCTCGCCCGTGTCATACACGGCCTGACCGCGAACGAGGCCTTCCGAGATGTCCATGGCGATGCAGCGAACGGTGTTTTCGCCGAGATGCTGCGCCACTTCGAGAATGAGGCGGTTGGAGCCGTTCATCGTCTCGAGTGCGTTCAGGATCTTGGGCAGGTTACCGCCGTCGAAGGAAACGTCGACAACGGCGCCGATGACCTGGGAGACGCGGCCAGCCACGCCCTTGGCCGACAATACAGGAGCCGAAGCCTTCACGGCTGCTGCCTTGGCGGGCGCCGCCTTCTTTGCTGCCGGGGCTTTTGCCGCCGCCGGAGCCGCTTTCGGAGTAGCTGCTTTAGCCATGGTGTTAACCTCTTTGGTCGATTAGAGCGCTTCCGCGCCCGAAATGATTTCGATCAGTTCTTTGGTGATCTGAGCCTGACGCTGGCGGTTGTAGGACATCGTCAGCTTGTTGATCATGTCGCCGGCATTGCGCGTCGCATTGTCCATCGCGCTCATCTTGGCGCCCATCTCGCCGGCGGCGTTTTCGAGCAACGCCCGGAAAACCTGCACGGAGATGTTGCGCGGAATGAGGTCGCTCAGAATCTCGCCCGGCTCGGGCTCGTATTCATAGACGGCGCCGCCCGCAGCGTCCGCATCGGCACCAACGGTCGGGGCAGCGGCGGGGATGATCTGCTGCATCGTCGGGATTTGTGCGATCACCGACTTGAATTCCGAATAAAACAGCGTGCAGACGTCGAACGCGCCGTCGTTGAACAGCGACGTCACCTTCTTGGCGATGCCATCGGCATGAACGAAGCCGACTTGCTTGGCTTCGCGCAGATCGACACGCTCGATGATCAACGACGCGTAGTCGCGGCGCAGGATATCGAAACCCTTCTTGCCGACGCAGATGATTTTCACCGTCTTGCCCGAAGCCAGAAGCTTGCGGACGTGATCGCGCGCAAAACGCGCGATCTGCGAATTGAAGCCGCCGCACAGGCCACGCTCGGCCGTGCAGACGACGAGCAGATGCACGTCGTCCTTGCCGGTGCCGGTCATCAGCGCCGGGGCATCGCTGCCACCGGCCACTGCTCCAGCGATGTTGGCCAGAACTGCACCCATGCGCTGCGAATAGGGACGCGCGGCTTCCGCAGCTTCCTGCGCACGGCGCAGCTTCGCCGCGGCGACCATCTGCATCGCCTTGGTGATCTTCTGCGTCGCCTTGACCGAGGCGATACGGTTGCGGAGGTCTTTTAACGAAGCCATGCCTTACCCGTCAGTGTCAGGCGAAGTTTTTCGCGAACGCGTCGATATGGCCCTTGAGCTTGCCGCGAACGTCGTCGCTCAGCGCCTTTTCGATACGGATCGCGTCGAGAACGTCCTTGCCGTCCGAACGCATATGCGCAAGCAGACCCTGCTCGAAGCGGCCGACCTGATTGATCGCCAGCTTGTCGAGGTAGCCGTTGACGCCAGCGAAGATCACCGCAACCTGCTCTTCGGTCTTCAGCGGCGAGAACTGCGGCTGCTTCAGAAGTTCGGTCAGGCGTGCGCCGCGGTTGAGCAGGCGCTGCGTGGCGGCGTCGAGATCGGAGCCGAACTGCGCAAAGGCCGCCATYTCGCGGTACTGCGCGAGCTCSMSCTTGATCKWGCCGGCMACCTGCTTCATCGCCTTGATCTGCGCSGMSGARCCGACGCGCGARACCGASAGRCCGACGTTCACGGCRGGGCGGATGCCCTKGAAGAACAGSTTGGTTTCSAGGAAGATCTGGCCGTCGGTGATCGAGATCACGTTGGTCGGGATGTAGGCCGACACGTCGTTGGCCTGGGTTTCGATGACCGGCAGAGCCGTCAGCGAGCCGCCGCCATTGTCGTCGTTGAGCTTTGCAGCGCGCTCGAGAAGACGCGAGTGCAGGTAGAACACGTCGCCGGGATAGGCTTCGCGGCCGGGCGGACGGCGCAGCAGCAGCGACATCTGGCGATAGGCGACGGCCTGCTTGGACAGATCGTCATACGAGATCAGCGCATGCATGCCGTTGTCGCGGAAATATTCGCCCATGGCGCAGCCGGCGAACGGTGCCAGGAACTGCATCGGAGCAGGGTCGGAAGCCGTGGCGGCGATGATGATCGAGTATTCGAGCGCGCCGCGCTCTTCGAGCACCTTCACAAACTGCGCAACGGTCGAGCGCTTCTGGCCGACGGCGACGTAGACGCAGTAAAGCTTTTCCTTGTCCGGCCCGGACTGGTGGATAGCCTTCTGGTTCAGGATCGTGTCGAGAATGATGGCGGTCTTGCCGGTCTGACGGTCACCGATGACCAACTCGCGCTGGCCGCGGCCGACCGGGATCAGGGCATCGATGGCCTTGAGGCCGGTCGACATCGGCTCGTTGACCGACTTGCGGGGAATGATGCCGGGCGCCTTGACGTCGACGCGGCGGCGTTCGACTGCCTTGATCGGGCCCTTGCCGTCGATCGGATTGCCGAGCGCGTCAACGACGCGGCCGAGCAGGCCGGGACCGACGGGAACGTCGACGATCGAGCCGGTACGCTTGACGGTGTCGCCTTCCTTGATGTCGCGGTCGGCACCGAAGATGACGACGCCGACATTGTCGCTTTCAAGGTTTAGCGCCATGCCGCGAATGCCGCCCGGGAACTCGACCATTTCGCCCGCCTGGACGTTATCGAGACCGTACACGCGGGCGATACCGTCACCCACCGACAGAACCTGGCCGACTTCGGAGACTTCGGCTTCCTTGCCGAAATTCTTGATCTGGTCTTTCAGAATTGCGGAAATTTCCGCGGCGCGGATGTCCATCAGCCGACCTCTTTCAGTGCAAGCTTGAGCGAATTGAGTTTGGTTTTGAGCGACGTATCGACCTGGCGCGAGCCCATCTTCACGATCAGGCCGCCGAGCAGCGAAGGATCGACGGCGACCGCGATCGCCACATCCTTGCCGGCAACGCTCTTCAGCGCCGTCTTGAGTTCAGTTTCCTGAGCCGTCGTCAGCGCATGCGCCGAAGTGACTTCGGCTGAAGTCTCGCCCCGATGCTCGGCAGCGATCTGGCGGAACGCCTTGATCATGCCGGGAAGGGCAAACAGACGGCGATTGCGCGCCACGAGGCGAAGGAAATTGCCAGCCAGACCAGTGATCTTGGCCTTGTCGGCGATCGCCGCAATGGCCTTTTCCTGCTCTTCGCCGGAGAAGACCGGGCTTTTGATCAAGCGGTCGAGATCGGCATTGCCATCGAGCAGCGCAGCGAATCGACCGAGATCGGCTTCTACCTTTGCAACAGCGCCTGCTTCGAGCGCGAGATCGAACAACGACCCCGCATAGCGCTCAGCAACACCGGAGATTGGCGAGGAAGATTGGGCCACGGACCGTCTTTTCTCTTATCTGACAGGCCGCAAGATTGTTGGCGCGAGCGTTATACTCTAGCTAAATCTTTGACCTTACTGCGTTTTTTGACCCCGGAGCTCGCGTCAGCCGCATCCCCCCGGCCGAAAGTCGATTGCCGTCTAGCACAGGCTTTTGAGGACCGCAACACGTCCTCTAACAGCCATTTGAGGCACTATTGTCGCATCTTGCGCCTTGGAGCGGGGGCTTGCTGCCGATTCACGGCCAGAAGCCGAAAACAAACCCCAGCGGAAGGGCAGCCAGGGTCAGTTCGATAATGATGGCGACCCAGTTGTAAGGCGTGTTGGCCGCGTCCGACATCATGGCGACGATCCGGCCGAAGGCTGTGAACAGCCAGGAAACGCCCAGCGCCATGTACAGCCACGGCTGGGCGAGCAGAATCGCACACAGGCCGACGCCAAGGAAAAAGCCAGCCATGGTGGCACGCCCTTGGGCGATGGCTTCGGGATTGTCGGGACGAGGCTGCAACCTGAGCAGGCGAAAGGCGATTCTCGGGGCGAAGAACAAGATGACGCCGAACAGCAGCGTCACCGCCGCCGAGCTCCACGCCAACCACTCGCCCTGGCTCATCGGCCACGGAAATGCGAACTCCATCTATCCCCCTCCGATCAGAGCGCCGCGCGTCGATTTCGCAGGCGCAAAGGACGCTCTTACACTGCGAATCTGCGGTGATCATAGCCGACGCCCGGCCGAGCGCCAGAGCGCAGCTGGCGGGACCGACTCAAACAGTTATGTTGCGCCGACAGACCCGCTGGAGAGGACCATGGCGACACCTCAACGAATTGCCTGGGCGATCGGCCACCTCGGCATCAGCCCAAGCGACCGGTTGCTTGAGATCGGCTGCGGCCGCGGCATCGCCATGGCCGAGATCACGCCGCTGCTGATCGACGGCCACATCACCGGTCTTGACCGATCCGACAGCGCCGTGAGTTCGGCTGAAGACAGGAACCGCGCCGCGATTACGTCAGGCAAGGCGGCTGTCGTTCAAGGCGCTCTCGCGGACTGGTCGGGCAAGGGCCGGCCTTTCGACAAGGTCTTCGCCATCAACGTCAATCTGTTCTGGCTGGAGGCAGCTCGCGAACTCAAGCTGATCCGCTCCCTGCTGGCGTCACAGGGCCGGCTGTTCCTGTTTTTCGAACCGCCGAACGCCGACCAGGTGCCGACCATCGAACATGCTGTTGCAGTGCGCCTGGCCGCCGCAGGTTATACGCTGGAGAAGACGCTGACCGGCCCAAGCCTGCAACCGCCGCTGCTCGGCATCGTAGCAAGTCCCTCGACGTAGGTTACAAAAAGCTCTGCGGGTCGATGTCGACCTGCACGCGCACCGAACCGCGCACCTTCGGCCCGGCAGCCAGCAGCGCGCGGATGTAGCCCTGGATGTCCGCCTTGCGGTCGGCTTGAACCAAGAGCCGGAAGCGGTGACGCCCTCCGATCAAGGCCAGGGGCGCTTCGGCGGGGCCGAGCACGTGGACATCCTGCGCCACCTGTGCCGCACGCCGCAGCCCGCGCGCATGGCTCTCGGCTTCGGGGCGCGTCGCAGCACTCACGATGATGCCAGCGAGCCTGCCGAAGGGCGGCAATCCGGCCTTTTCGCGTTCGGAAATCTCACGGTCATAAAACGCCTCCGAATCGCCTGAGACGATCGCCCGCATGACAGGATGATCGGGCTGGAAGGTCTGAAGCAGGCCAAGGCTTTTCTTGCCAGTGCGCCCTGCCCGACCTGTTACCTGCGACAGCAATTGATATGTGCGCTCGGCGGCGCGCGGATCGCCATTGGCGAGGCCCAGATCGGCGTCGACCACGCCAACCAGTGTCATGTTGGGGAAGTTATGGCCCTTGGCGACAAGCTGGGTGCCGATGACGATGTCGGCATCGCCATTGGCGATCGCCTCCAGCTCAAGCCTGAGCCGTTTCACCCCGCCCAGCATATCCGACGACAGCACGATGGTTCGCGCGTCGGGGAAATGCGAAACGACCTCCTCGGCGATCCGCTCGACGCCTGGTCCGCAGGCGACGAGGTGATCGAAGGTGCCGCATTCCGGGCAGGCCTCGGGGCGCTTTTCGTTGTGGCCGCAATGGTGGCAGACGAGCTGGCCACGGAAGCGATGCTCGACCAGCCAGGCCGAACAGACCGGGCAGCCGAAGCGGTGGCCGCACACCCGGCAAAGCGTCAGTGGCGCGTAACCGCGACGGTTGAGAAACAGCAGCGACTGCTCCTGGCGGCCAAGCGTCTCGCGCATCTTGCCGAGTAGCACCGGCGACAGGAAGCCGCCGCGCGCTGGCGGCGAGCGCCGCATGTCGATGGTGGCAAGCTTGGGCAGTGCGGCTTCCGCGAATCGAGCCGACAAGACGGCCCGCGCGTATTTGCCCTGCTCGGCATTGACCCGGCTTTCGACCGAAGGCGTGGCGGAAGCCAGCACCACCGGAAAGCCGCCGATATGGGCGCGCACCACGGCCATGTCGCGGGCRTKGTAGAWGACGCGGTCCTCCTGCTTGTAGGCTGGGTCGTGCTCCTCGTCGACAACGATCAGGCCGAGATTGTTGAACGGCAGAAAAAGCGCCGAGCGGGCGCCTGCGACCACACGCACGCCGCCCTCCGCCACCTGGCGCCAGACGCGCTCGCGCATGCGCGGCGGCAGGTCCGAATGCCACTCGGCCGGCTTGGCGCCGAAACGGTTCTGGAAGCGTTCGAGAAAGGCCTGGGTCAAGGCAATTTCAGGCAGCAGGATCAGCACCTGCTTGCCCTTGTCGAGTGCGGACGCCACGGCCTCGAAATAGACCTCCGTCTTGCCCGAGCCGGTGACGCCATCGATGAGGGTGACGCCGAATCGGTCGGCCTCCACCTGGGCGCGAAGGCCAACGGCCACGGCTTCCTGGTCGACCGTCAACCCGGCGTTGCCGTAGGACGTGTCGGGCGCGGCCACCACCGGACGCGGCGGGATCATCACCGTCTCGAACACGCCCTGCGCCCTCAGCCCGTCGATGACGGTCGAGGATACGCCGGCGGCATGCGCCAGTCCCGAGCGCGTCCAGGCCATGCCGTCATTGGCCATTTCGAGCACCCGCGCGCGCGCTGCCGTCATTCGGTCGGGCTCGCCATCGCTGCGCTTGATGCCCTCCGTCCACGGCTCCGGGTCGAAGGCTTCGGGCGCGCGCAAGATCATCCGCGCCACCATGCCGGGCGGCGACAAAGTGTACTGCGCGATCCAGTCGACCAGCCGCCGCATGTGTTCAGTAACAGGCGGGCAATCGAAGACATGGGCGATCGGCCGCAGCTTCTTGGGGTCGACCACCTCGACTGGTCCGTCCCAGACGATGCCGGCCACCTCGCGCGGCCCCAGCGGCACACGCACGATCGACCCGGGCATCACCTGCATGCCGTCGGGCACCGCATAGGAATAGGGGCGCTCGGCCGGCATCGGCACCAGCACGGCGGCGGCTCTTGTTCTTGGCGAATCGGCGGTCATGACGCGTGACCTTGCCCCGAACTTGGTTTAGAGCAAAGGCCGACAAGCGTGGTGCCCCAGGGGCACCCTTCCATTGCTAAGGAGACTGTTATGAAGTTTTTCGTCGATACGGCCGACGTGAAGGACATCCGTGAGCTCAATGAGCTCGGCCTTCTCGACGGAGTCACCACCAACCCCTCGCTGATTCTCAAGTCCGGCCGCAACATCGCCGAAGTGACCAAGGAAATCTGCGACATCGTCGAAGGCCCGGTCTCGGCGGAAGTCGCTGCGACCGAATTCTCCGAGATGATGAAGGAAGCGGCGGTCCTGTCGAAGATCGCCGACAACATCTGCATCAAGGTGCCGCTCACGCTCGACGGCCTCCGCGCCTGCCGCGCGCTGACCTCGGAAGGCCGCATGGTCAATGTCACCTTGTGCTTCTCYGCCAACCAGGCSCTGCTCGCCGCAAAGGCCGGTGCCACCTTCATTTCGCCATTCATCGGCCGCCTCGACGACATGGGCGTCGACGGCATGGAGCTGATCGCCGAGATCCGCCACATCTACGACAATTACGGCTTCGACACCGAAATCCTCGCCGCCTCGATCCGCACCGTCGATCACGTCAAGCGTGCCGCAATGATCGGCGCCGACGTCGCCACCATCCCGCCGGCAACGCTCAAGGCGCTGGTCAAGCATCCGCTGACCGACAAGGGCCTCGAGATGTTCCTGTCCGACTGGGCCAAGACCGGCCAGAAGATCGGCTGATTCTTTCCATCGAACATCAAAGCCGGCGCAGCCCATGCGCCGGCTTTGATGTTGCCTCAAGCCAGCGGCGGCAAGCGCCGCTTCACCGGCTGCGCCTTGACGATCGAGCTGTTGGTCTCGGCCTTGTCGGTGATCTGGTCGAGGATTTTGTCGAGCTCGTCGATCGAGCGGATATGCAGCCGGGCGATGAAGCAATCGTCGCCCGTCACCTTGTCGCATTCCGAGAACTGCGGAATGTCCTCGATCAGTTTCTGAACCTGATGCAGCTTGCCGGGCAGCGGCCGGATGCGAACGATCGCCTGCAGCGTATAGCCAAGCGCATGCGGGTCGATGTCGACGGTGAAGGCGCGGATGACACCGCGCTCCTCCAGCCGCCTGAGACGTTCCGACGTACTGGGCGACGACAGGTTCACCCGCCGCGCCAGCTCCTTGAGCGAAATGCGGGCGTCGTCGACAAGAATTTCGACAATACGCCTGTCCAGATCGTCCAGCATGCGCACCTCTTAGGCATCTTCCCCCCGCGACCTTACAGAATTAGCCTGAACCCCGCAAATGCCTTCGCAGATCCATATATTCGCTCGGACCACAAGCGTACGAATACAGCCCTGAACAAAAGAGGCTGAGAAATGTCGGACAAGCTGCGCGGCACGGTCGAAATGACCGCTGCAATGGTGATTTCGGGCACGATCGGGCTGTTTGTCGTCCTGTCGGGCCAGCCGGTCATGGATGTGGTGTTCTGGCGCTGCGCCTTCGGTGCCATCACCCTGCTGATCGTCTGCGCTGCGTTGGGCCTGTTCCGAGCCGAGGTCATGTCGCACCGCCAGATCGTCCATGCCGCCATCGGCGGGGTCGCCATCGTCTCCAACTGGATCCTGCTGTTTGCCGCCTTCCCGCGCGCTTCGATCTCGATCGCCACTGCCGTCTACAACACCCAGCCCTTCATGCTGGTGGCGCTGGGCGCGCTGTTTTTTGGCGAGCGCCTGACGCTGAACAAGCTGACATGGCTCGGCATCGCCTTCGGCGGCATGCTGATGATCGTCCAGGCCAAGCCCGACATCGGCTCTGTCGGAACCGATTATCTCGGCGGCATCCTCTTGGCGCTCGGCGCCGCGTTCTTCTACGCGATTGCCGCGATCATCACCAAGAAGCTCAAGGGCGTGCCGCCGCATCTGATCGCGCTGATCCAGGTGACGGTCGGCATTGCGATGCTCGCGCCCTTCGCCAATTTCGCTCAACTCCCCACCGACGCAAGCACTTGGGCGCTGCTCGTCGCCGTCGGCGTCATCCATACCGGTGTGATGTACATCCTGCTTTACGGCGCGATCCAGAAGCTGCCGACCAACCTCGTCGGTGCGCTGTCCTTCATCTATCCGGTCGTGGCCATCCTGGCGGACTTCCTGGCCTTCGGCCATCGCCTGCAGCCGCTGCAACTCATCGGTGCCGCCGCCATCCTGATCGCCGCCGCCGGCATGACGCTCGGCTGGTCTCTCATCAAGCCGCGTGTTGCACGCGCTTAGTCATCGTCCGGCATGAGGCCCGTCGGGCGCATGCCTTCGATCATCGTCGCCCCTTCGATGCGCACGACCGTCAGCGCGCGAGACCCGGTTCGATCGCGCACCAGATCGGCCAGTTCGCGCGAGTGCGTCACCACCCAGACCTGCGTGCGTTCGGCGGCGCGCGCAATCATGTCGGCCAGCGACGGCAACATGCGCGGATGCAGGCTCGACTCCGGCTCGTTGAGCGCGATCAGCCGCGGCAGGCGATACGACATCAAAGCGCCGGCCAGCGCCAGGAAGCGGATCTGCCCGTCGGACAATTCTTGCGGCCGAAACAGGCGTTGCGGAAACTCCGGCAGCATCAACCCGAACGTCGCGTTCTCACCTGGCACCGGCACGTCCAGTTGCGCCCCGCCCATGGCCTCGGCGATGCAGGCGTCGAGATCGACGGTATCGTCGCGAATGTGGCGCAGCGTGGCGAACACAGCGGCCAGGTTGGCGCCATCCTCGTCGAGCATCGGCGACGTCGTCGCCAAGGCCGGCTTGCGCACAGGCGAATCGGCATCGGTGCGAAAGCCGTGGTAGAAGCGCCAGCCGGCAACGGCAGCGCGCAGATCGCCGACTTCGGGATAGCGCCCCGCAGCACCCAGTAGGGCAAGCGCGGTTTCGGAATTGAGGATGCGCTCGGGATGCTCGACCCGGCGGCCCTCGCCGTCGCGGGCAAACACCGCAGGTCCCTTGCGGATCATCATCTCGACCGGACGTCGCCCGGCCTCGACAACAAGCGTCTCTTCCTTGACATGCGGTTCGAAGGCAAAGCCGGCCGACACCGGGGGCGGCAGGCCGATCTCGACCTTGTAGGTGTATTTCGCCGCCGTTTCGTCATCCACGAACTTGGCGTCGATGATRACGCGAGAAGGCTGGCCAGCACGGCGCTTGCCCGACCACAGCGCCGAACTCATGCCGCCTTCGCCAGCAATTTCGCGGGCGAGCGAGCCTTCAGCCGAAGCCTTGATCAGTTGCAGCGCGCGATAGAGGTTGGACTTGCCGACGCCGTTTTCGCCGACAAAGACCGAGGCCTGGCCGATGTCGAGCCTGATCGACCTGAGGGATCGGTAGCCTGCGGCAGAAAAGGATATCAGCCGCATCGACCGATCGAGCCCCTCGTCAGTTAGCTCTTGGACATGTCCTGTGCGATGGCCAACCTGAGCAATTCGGCCAGCTCGCGCGCCGCACGGTTTTGCGCGTCGCGTTCCGCCCGCACGTTGGCAAACTCCTGGCGTGGACGATCGTAGGATGCCGACACGCTGCGCTTGCCGCCGGCGACCCGCTTGCCGGTCTTGATGTCGGTGATGACATAGCTGCCTGTCAGCGTCATCGTGCCGGCTGTCGGCTCGTCGTCCTTGGTGGTCACCTGGGCCAGAAGTGCCGATTCATTCAGGGCCCCGACCGCAAGATCCATGGTGTAGGGTGCCGAGGCCTGCTGGCCGGTCCCGCCATTGAACATGAAGATCAGATGGTTGCGGACTTCCTGACCGTAACGTGTATTGACCGGCTTGATATTGATCGAGGCAAGCTGCGTCGTCGTGCCCTCCGCGACACCGGACGTCACCGGTGCGTCCGAGTAGAGCGGACGCACCGTGCAGGCCGAAGCCAGTGCAAGTGAAGCAAACAGCGCCAAACGTGCAGCAACACGCCACGAACTGCGAGATTTCCGCGCCTCAGGCAACGACATTGACGATCCTCTGCGGCACTACGATGACCTTGCGCGGGGGCTTTCCATCCAGCGCCTTCTGCACTGTTTCAAGCGCCAGCGCCGCTTTTTCGACGGTCAATTGATCTGCGTCGCGGGCGATTGTCAAATCCCCTCGCTTCTTGCCGTTGACCTGTACCGGGTAGGTGATTTCGTTGTCGACGATGAGTGCCGGTTCGAATTTCGGCCACGCCCGATCGGCCACCATGCCTTCGCCATTGAGTGCTGCCCAGCACTCCTCAGCCAGATGCGGCATCATCGGCGCGATCATGACGAGCAGGATATCGACCGCCTCGCGCAGTGCCGAAATCATCTCTCCTGATGCCTTGCCAGCGGCGGCATCGGCGAGCGGGGCCTGCAGCGCATTGGTCAGCTCGTAGATGCGCGCGACAGCCTTGTTGAAGGCCAACTTGCCGATATCTTCGCCAACCGCCTTCAACGCCTTGTGCGCCGCCTTCGACACCAAAGCGGCGTCGCCTTCGGCTGCTGGCTTGCCTTCGGCCTTGGCCAACACATCGGCGGATTCGGAGACCAGCCGCCACACGCGCTGCACGAAACGGTGCGCGCCTTCGACGCCGGCCTCGGTCCACACGACATCGCGCTCGGGCGGCGAATCGCTGAGCACGAACCAGCGCGCGGTGTCGGCGCCGTAGCTGGCAATGATGTCGTCGGGATCGACCACGTTCTTCTTCGACTTCGACATCTTTTCGATCGAGCCGATTTCTACTGGCGCGCCGGACGACAGCAGCGTGGCACGGCGTTTGCCGTCGATGTCTTCGATCTTCACCTCGTTCGGCGAAACCCATTCGGCGGAAGCGCCGCTGCCGAGGCGGTAGGTCTCGTGCACGACCATGCCTTGCGTGAACAGGCCCTTGAACGGCTCGGACAGGTCGAGGTGCCCGGCCTTGCTCATCGCGCGGGTGAAGAAGCGCGAATAGAGCAGGTGCAGGATCGCATGCTCGATGCCGCCGATATACTGGTCGACCGGCAGCCAAGAGTTCGCCGCCTTCGGATCGGTCGGCTCGTTTTCCCAAGGTGCGGTGAAGCGCGCGAAATACCACGACGAATCGACGAACGTGTCCATCGTATCGGTTTCGCGACGCGCCGCCTTGCCGCATTTCGGGCAATTGACGTGACGCCAGGTCGGGTGACGGTCGAGCGGATTGCCCGGACGGTCGAACTCGACATCGTCGGGCAGCTTGACCGGCAGATCGGCCTTAGGCACCGCCACCACGCCGCAATCGTCGCAATGGATCATCGGGATCGGGCAGCCCCAGTAGCGCTGGCGCGAAATGCCCCAGTCGCGCAGGCGGAACTGCACCTTGCGTTCGCCCATCGGCCGGTTGCCGATCGAGATCTGCTCGAGGCGGTTGGCGACGTCGTTGAACGCCGCATCCGGCTTCATGCCGTCGAGGAAGCGCGAATTGATCATCACGCCATCGTCGGTATAGGCCTCTTCGGTAACCTGGAAGGTCTTGGCGTCGCCACCTTCCGGCATCACCACCGGCACGACCGGCAGGCCATATTTGTTGGCGAARTCGAGGTCGCGCTGGTCGCCSSWSGGGCAGCCGAAGATSGCGCCSGTGCCGTAKTCCATCAGCACGAARTTGGCGACATAGACCGGCAGCGTCCAGCTCGGATCGAACGGATGGACGACGCGGATGCCGGTGTCCATGCCCTTCTTTTCGGCTGTCTCAAGTGCCGCGACCGACGTGCCCATGCGGCGCACCTCTT
The DNA here is from genome assembly GCF_056401815.1 of Aminobacter sp. P4_D5. Taxonomy (NCBI): domain Bacteria; kingdom Pseudomonadati; phylum Pseudomonadota; class Alphaproteobacteria; order Hyphomicrobiales; family Phyllobacteriaceae; genus Aminobacter; species Aminobacter sp. P4_D5. The sequence goes on from NZ_JBFUIP010000078.1 coordinate 13,286, forward strand.
CCATGAAGGCGGCGAGCTCGGGCTTGTTTTCGGCGGCCTTCCTGGCCAGCGGATGATCGGCCGAAATCGCCATGAACGAGGCGCCGAAGATCGTGTCCGGCCGCGTCGTGTAGACTTCGAGTTCACTCTCGCCGGCGGGTGCGGTGCCGGCTGCCAGCGGCCATCGGATCAGCAGCCCTTCCGAGCGGCCGATCCAGTTGCGTTGCATCAGCTTGACCTTCTCGGGCCACTCGTCGAGCCCTTCCAGCGCATCCGACAGATCCTGCGCGAAATCGGTGATTTTGAAGAACCACTGCGTCAGCTCGCGCTGTTCGACCAGCGCGCCCGAGCGCCAGCCGCGCCCGTCGATGACCTGCTCGTTGGCGAGCACTGTCATGTCCTCCGGGTCCCAGTTGACCTTGGAGGACTTGCGCGTCACCAGGCCCTTCTCGACGAAGTCGATGAACAGCATCTGCTGGCGATGGTAATAGTCGACGTCGCAGGTCGCGAACTCGCGGCTCCAGTCGAGCGACAAGCCCATCGACTTGAGCTGCGTGCGCATGGTGGCGATATTTTGATAGGTCCAGTCCTTGGGATGGACCTTGTTTTTCATCGCCGCGTTTTCCGCCGGCATGCCGAAGGCGTCCCAGCCCATCGGGTGCAGGACGTTGTAGCCCATGGCCCGGCGGAATCGGGCAACCACATCGCCCATCGCGTAGTTGCGGACGTGGCCGACATGGATGCGCCCCGACGGATAGGGGAACATCTCGAGCACATAGTATTTCGGCCGCGGATCTTCGTTCTGCGTCTCGAAGAGCTTTGCCTCGCCCCAGGCCTTCTGCCATTTGGGTTCGGACGCGCGCGGATTGTATCGTTCGGTTGCCATAGGATGTTTTTCACTTAAAAGCGTGCATGGACCGGGGCGAAAACCCGCGGTTCAGGAAATCGTTACGGGTGTTCACCATGGATTCCCGGACCCGTCAACTCCGGCAGGCCGGGGGCGGTCAAAAAGCAGCAGGGCCAAACTATGGAAAGCTCGGTCGAACAGCTCGCGCTGGTGAAGCATAAGATAGGTGCGGCCGAGCGCGAGGCCAACCGTCCCGCAGGCGCCGCAACGCTCGTCGCCGTATCCAAGACCTTCGATGCCGAACATATCCGCCCGGTCATCGAGGCCGGCCAGCGTATCTTCGGCGAAAACCGCGTCCAGGAAGCGCAGGGCAAATGGCCCGAGCTGAAGGCCGAATTCCCCGACATCGAACTGCATCTCATCGGCCCGCTGCAATCCAACAAGGCCAAGGAGGCGGTGGCGCTGTTTAACGTCATCGAGACTGTCGACCGCGAGAAGATCGCAGCCGAACTCGCCAAGGAAATCGAACGCCAGGGCCGTGCGCCAAAACTCTATGTCCAGGTCAATACCGGTTCGGAGCCGCAGAAGGCCGGCGTCGAGCCACGCGAGGCTGTCGACTTCGTCAAGCGCTGCCGCGACATCCACGGCCTCGCCATCGAGGGCCTGATGTGCATCCCGCCGGCCGACGAAAACCCGGGGCCCCATTTCGCCCTGCTGGAAAAGCTGGCGCGTGAGGCCGGCGTCGAAAAGCTGTCGATGGGCATGTCGGGCGACTATGAACTTGCGGTCGCCTTCGGCGCCACCAGCGTTCGTGTCGGTTCGGCGATCTTCGGCACGCGCTAGCTCCGCACGTGCACACCGAGCGACGCTGAATTGAAAAAGGCCGGAATTTTCATCCCGGCCTTTTGAACTGCGTGCCTCGGAAATTATTCCGCGGCGACGATCTTGCCGCCGTCCCACTTGAACAGCGAGAAGCTCGGCGAGGTCAGGTCGCCGTTTTCGCCATAGGTCAGGTTGCCGATGGCAGTCGCGATCGGCTCGCCCGACTTAAGAGCCGCAGTGACAGCTGCGGTATCGTCGGCCTTGCCGGCCTTTTCGATGCCAGCCTTGAGCACTTCAACCGCGGCATAGGCGTTGAGCGTGAAGGCTTCCGGCGGGATGCCCTTGTCCTTCAGAACCTTGACGGCATCGGCCGAAGCCGGATTCTTCAGTGCATCCGACGCATTGGTGAACAGCGTGCCGGCACCGGCATCATTGGCGATCGCCCAGAACTCGGTGTTGGACAGGCCTTCGCCGCCGATGATCAGCGCCTTGACGCCGCCATCATGGAGCTGGCGCGCCAAAAGGCCGCCTTCAGGGTGGTAGCCGCCGAAATAGATGACGTCGACATTGTCAGCCTTGATGCGGGTAACAAGCGCGGACAGGTCCTTTTCGCCAGGCGTCAGCGAATTGTACTGCACTTCCTGGAGGCCGCCAGCATTGATGGCCGCCTTGAAGGCATCGGCCAGGCCTTTGCCATAGGTGCCCTTGTCGTGGATCACGGCAATGCGCTTGTCCTTCATGGTCTTGAGGACATAGGCAGCAGCGACTTCAGCCTGCTGATCGTCGCGGCCGCAGGTCCTGAGCACATTGGTCAGGCCGCGTGCGGTCAGGTCAGGGGCGGTTGCCGTCGGCGTCACCATCAGGATGCCGTTTTCGGCAAAGACGTCGGAAGCGGGGATCGCGACACCCGAAGTGACCGGGCCCACGACATACTTCACGCCTTCGCCAACCAGCAGGTTGGCTGCCGAAACGCCCTGCTTTGGATCGCCGGCGTCGTCAGCGAGCTTCAGCACGATCTTTTCGCCGAGGATGCCACCCTTTTCGTTAATGGCATCGACGGCAGCCTGGGCGCCGTTCTTGACCTGATCGCCATAGGCGGCGACCGGGCCGGTCAGCGGTGCGACAAGGCCGATGGTGATGTCGGCATGCGCCACGGACGCAAACGCAAGCGATGCGGCAAGTGCGCCCGCAAAGGTTTTCATGTTCATTTTTCTCTCCCTCTAACTCGCCAAGCGTGAAGGGGTTGGCGGAAAGTTCTCATTGCGGAATACCCGTCCTGAACCCGGCCTGCAATCGGCCCAGCCTTCTTGGAGCCTGCATTTGGTTGTGCCAGCGCATCTCGCGACACGCAGTTGCGTCAATAATTGCGTTTCGCGCGCGGATGCTCACTGAGCGGGGGCGGCCGATAAAGGGGCCTGTAATTGTCGAAGCGCGCCTCGATGTCGGGGCAAAGCAGGTCGACATCGACCGCCTTTGCCCGTATCGAACGCTCCCCCGGCAACCAGAATATCCCCAGACCTGTGCGTTCGTCATGCGCCAGACCGAGCACCTTTCCGTCGAGGTCGACTGTCATCGGAAAGTCGAGCCCCGCCAACTCGCGCAGCCTGTCCAGCATCCAGCCTAGGCTGAGCGCGGCGAGACTGTCGTCGTCGTCATATCCGCCGCCAATGTCGGAATGCACGCCTGGAAACCAGCATTCTTCGACCACCTGGCCCGCTGCCCTGCCCCGGGCATCGACGTCATCCCATCGCACCGGAGCAAATGTCTTGCGGTCCTCATCAATCGAAAGCGCGTGCAGGCCGACCGGCACCCGTATCGACAACTCGTTGTCGTGGAACTCCTGCTTGTAGGGATTGACCACATTCATGATGCCCGGCAGGCCGAGCGCCCGCACCGTGTCGAACACGCCGATCACCGTGGGCATCACAGGTGCGGCAGCATATTTGATGCTGAAATAGGCGCCCGCCTTTCGTCGCTCGGCCTTTTCCTTGATCTTGTAGGCTGCGACCGCTTCTTGGGCGATGGCACGGCGCCTTTTGGCGCCGGCACCCTCCTTGTCCCTGGAGATGGGCGAGCCCTTGTCCGCCCGGGCGATGCCGCAGGTTGCCAGCACGCCACCGAGGCAGCGCACAGTGTAGGCGCCACGGCTGAAGCCGAAGAAACCGACCTTCATGCCCGGCTCCCACGCAATCATCAGCGCTTCGTAGCAATCGACGATGTTCGCCGTGATGCCCCAGCCGGTTGCCTTGCTCCAGAGATTGCGCAGCGTGCGCGTCCAATCCCACGTGCCTTGTTCCGGCGCGCCCAGCCCGGCATCGTAGAAGGCGCGGAAGCCTGGCCGGCCATCGACGGCCGAGTACATCTGAAACACATTGGTGTTCTTGATCCGCTGGTCGCCGACTTTTTCGACCTGATCGGCGCGGACGCCGCGTTGACCGGTTCCATCTGAAAAGATCAGAACCCAAGCATCCCCTGACTCAGGCATATCAATTCTCGTTGAGAAGAGCCCACTCCATCAGACTATACTAACATGAGCTGCCGAGGACGCACCCTTGTTTGAGCAGCATTCGACGCAAAACGTGCCGCACCTCTCGGAGGAGGCTGCGCCGCAACAGTTGGCGCCCGATAAGTATTTGACACCGAGCGCATCCGTCCCACATGCCAATGTGTCATCCCAACATCTCGGAGCGGTCGCATGCGCTACAACCAACTCGGAAATACGGGGATGTTCGTCTCCGAAATTTGCCTCGGCACCATGACGTTCGGATCGGCCGGCCAAAACGCCCAATGGGGCAACATCGCCAGCCTCGAACAGGATGGGGTCGACGGTATCGTCCAGCGTTCGCTCGCCGCCGGGGTCAATTTTTTCGACACCGCTGATGTCTATTCGCGCGGACAATCCGAACGCCTGCTTGGCCAGTCGCTGCGCAATCTCGGCGTCAGGCGCCAGGATGTCGTGATCGCCACCAAGGTTCATGGCGTGATGGGCGACGGGCCAAACCATCGCGGCTCCTCGCGCGGCCACATCATGGATGCCATCGATGCCAGCCTCGAACGCCTGCAGACCGACCATATCGACCTCTACCAGTTGCATGGCACCGACACGGTGACGCCCATCGACGAGACGCTGAGGGCGCTCGACGACCTCGTTGCCAGCGGCAAGACGCGCTATGTCGGCGTCTCGAATTGGCAGGCGTGGCGGATCGCCAAGGCGCTGGGCATTTCCGAGAAAAGGGGTTTCGCCCGTTTCGAGACCGTGCAGGCCTACTACTCCATCGCCGGCCGCGACCTCGAACGCGAAATCGTGCCCTTGCTCAACGAAGAAAAGCTTGGCCTGATGGTCTGGTCGCCGATGGCCGGAGGCCTGCTCTCCGGCAAATACGGACCTGGCGCACCGGGCAATGGCGAAGGCCGCCGCGCTACCTTCAATTTCCCGCCGGTCAATGAGGAGCGCGCCTGGGCTGCGGTCGCGGTCATGCGCGAGATCGCCAAGAAGCACGACGTCTCGGTTGCGACCGTCGCGCTCGGCTATGTCCTGGCCAAGCCTTTCGTGATGAGCGTCATMATCGGTGCAAGCCGCATGGAGCAGCTCGAGCAGAACCTGGCCTCGACCGAGCTGCGTCTTGATGCGGACGATCTTGCCCGCCTCGATGCGGCCAGCGCTCTGCCTGCCGAGTACCCCGGCTGGATGGTCGAGCGACAGTCGGCAGGCCGGCGTCCGGCCCCGTTCGTGCCCAAGGCGTGATCCACAATGGCAGCGGCGGCCTTTTGGTCGCCGCGTTTCAATGCATCAAAAATTCGCCGTCGACCTTACGCCATTCGTTCGGCGCGATCAGCTTGCGGTGGGTGTAGTGCACCGAATGCAGCGGGCCATCGAGCTTGGCCCGCCAGAATTCGATAAAGCCAAACAGTATCGGGAATTTGGGCGCCAGATCGTAGTCCTGCCAGATGAAAGTCTGCAGCACATGGGGGTGGTCGGGCAGATGGTAGAAGATCTCGGCTGTGGTCAGGCCGTAGCCCTTGAGCATCAGTTCCAGTTCAGAAGCGTCGCGCATCGCAAGCCTTCCGTGTCGAACGGTCCCTCGGCATGAGTCTGCGCCGCGATGGTTAACCGTCTGCTAAAAACAACGAAATCCGAATGCGAAAGTTCCAAGATATCAGCACTTTAGCAGCCGCTTGCCATCATTGCTAATCGTCTTACAACGGCAGCGACATGCCGCTATGCAATGATGCGAGGCAAATCCAATGTCTAATATTGTGGCGCACTGCAAATTGATAATAATGCGCGCCAACGTGCGGCCCAGAGTCGCCGTCCGCCGGCCATCAGGAGCCGCCGGATCGTTTCCGGGAGGAAGGGAAAGAAATGTCCGAAGTCCGTGTCCACCGCGTCCAGCCGGCGTGGAAGAACAATGCGCTCATCGACAATGACACCTACCTGAAATGGTATGGTGACAGCATCAAGAACCCCGACAAGTTCTGGGGCAAGCACGGCAAGCGCATCGACTGGTTCAAGCCCTATACCAAGGTCAAGAACACCTCCTTCGACGGCAAGGTTTCGATCAAGTGGTTCGAGGACGGGCTGACCAACGTCTCCTATAATTGCATCGACCGCCACCTCAAGAAGCGTGGCAACCAGACCGCCATCATCTGGGAGGGCGACAACCCCTACGACGACAAGAAGATCACCTATAACGAGCTTTACGAGCACGTCTGCCGCCTCGCCAATGTGATGAAGAAGCACGGCGTCAAGAAGGGCGACCGCGTCACCATCTACATGCCGATGATCCCTGAGGCGGCCTACGCGATGCTSGCCTGCRCGCGCATCGGCGCCATCCACTCGATCGTCTTCGGCGGCTTCTCGCCCGACGCGCTCGCCGGCCGCATCGTTGACTGCGAATCGACCTTCGTCATCACCGCCGATGAAGGCCTTCGCGGCGGCAAGACGATCCCGCTCAAGGAAAACACCGACAGGGCGATCTCGATTGCCGGACGCGAAGGCGTGGTGGTCAAGAATGTGCTCGTGGTTCGCCGCACCGCCGGAAAGATCAGCTGGTACGACGGTCGCGATCTTTGGCATCACGACGAGGTTCGCTCGGTTAAGCCTGAATGCAAGCCCGAGAAGATGAAGGCCGAGGACCCGCTGTTCATCCTCTATACCTCAGGCTCGACCGGCAAGCCCAAGGGCGTACTGCACACGACCGGCGGCTACCTCGTCTACGCCTCGATGACCCACCAGTASGTGTTCGACTACCATGATGGCGACGTCTACTGGTGCACCGCCGATGTSGGCTGGGTCACCGGCCACASCTACATCGTCTAYGGSCCSCTCGCSAAYGGCGCGACCACGCTGATGTTCGARGGCGTGCCGAACTACCCCTCGGCCTCGCGCTTCTGGGACGTSGTSGACAAGCACMRGGTCAACATCTTCTACACCGCSCCCACCGCCATCCGCGCCYTGATGGGTGCTGGCGACGACCATGTGAAAAAGACCTCGCGCAAGAGCCTCCGCGTTCTGGGTTCGGTCGGCGAGCCGATCAATCCGGAAGCCTGGGAGTGGTATTACAACGTCGTCGGCGAAAAGAAGGTGCCGATCGTCGACACCTGGTGGCAGACTGARACAGGCGGCATCCTGATCACGCCGCTGCCGGGTGCCACCGACCTCAAGCCCGGCTCGGCGACGCGGCCGTTCTTCGGCGTGGTTCCCGAACTTGTCGACAATGAAGGCAAGCTTCTGGAAGGCGCTGCCGACGGCAATCTGTGCATCGCCGATTCCTGGCCGGGCCAGATGCGCACGGTCTATGGCGACCATGAACGCTTCATCCAGACCTACTTCGCTACCTACAAGGGCAAATACTTCACCGGCGACGGCTGCCGCCGCGATGACGACGGCTACTACTGGATCACCGGCCGCGTCGACGACGTCATCAACGTCTCGGGCCATCGCATGGGCACCGCCGAGGTCGAGTCGGCACTTGTCAGCCACGACAAGGTCTCTGAAGCCGCTGTCGTCGGCTATCCGCACGACATAAAGGGCCAGGGCATCTACAGCTACGTCACGCTGATGGCAGGCGTCGAGGCCACCGAGGACCTGCGCAAGGAACTTGTCGCCCATGTCCGCAAGGAGATCGGCGCCATCGCTTCGCCCGACAAGATCCAGTTCTCGCCGGGCCTGCCCAAGACCCGTTCCGGCAAGATCATGCGCCGCATCCTGCGCAAGATCGCCGAAGACGACTTTGGCGCCCTCGGCGACACCTCGACGCTGGCCGATCCGGCCGTCGTCGACGATCTCGTCGCCAACCGCCAGAACAAGCGGGGCTGACCCGCTCATCCCCTCGCGCCGCAATGGCGCGGGGGGATTTCCTTGCTGCTCAGCAGCCGATCTTGGCCAGCACAATCGGCCAGCCGCCCTCATTGCCATCGCCACGCATGATGTCACCTGCCTGCTGCAGCAAGGCGGCGCGCAGCGTTGCGCATGATCCGGCACGCTCCTGAGCTTGGTCCATGCGTTACCCCAGGCTAGCTATTGACCAACTAGGAAAAATATTTTCGTATAGAATAATATTTTTCACATCGAGCTAGGAGGCTTCATGGCCCGGGAAATCGAATGGGCGCGCATGACTGCGCCCGAGTTGCGCGAAATCGCGGCACGTGGAAACGCCATCGCCATCCTGCCTGTTGGTTCGCTGGAGCAGCACGGCCCTCATCTGCCCGTCATAACGGATACGGCGAGCGCAGAAGCTGCGGCCCGACGTGCTGCGCGCCTGGTGGATGAACAGGTACCCTTGGCGGTGCTGCCTGGCCTTTGGCTTGGCATGAGCGAGCATCATTTGCCTTTCGGCGGCACGATCAGCCTCGACTACACCGCCTATTTCCACGTCCTCAAGTCGATTGTCCGCTCGCTCAAGGCGATCGGTTTTACGCGCCTTCTCATCGTCAATGGCCACGGCGGCAACATCGATCCGCTGGCTATGTCGACCCGCGAACTGGCCGTCGAATACGACATGCCGATCGTCTACACGACGCCATGGTTCCTCGCGCCAGAGGAAACGGCAGCACTGTTTGAATCGGACAACGGCCCAAAGCATGCCTGCGAAGGAGAAGCGTCGGTGATGCTGGCGATCTCGCCCGACACCGTCAAAACCGACAAGTTCGAAGAAGCTTTCAATGCCGAAGCTGGAAAGAACGAGGCGCCGCATGCCGCGCATCGCTTCTATTCGTTTTCCGAACGGGCGCCCAACACCGGCACATGGGGCGTACCTGCCAAGGGCACCGCGGAAAAGGGCGAGCGTTTCCTCGATCTGCAGGCCAGGGAACTCGCCAAATTGATCGTCGACCCGATCCTGTGGACGCAGCCCGATCCGGTCTGGCGGCCAGGCCGCGGGCTCGACACACGAGCCGGGCGCGCCGACTGAGCCAAAGCCCCTATCAACCCCGCTTTGATATCAGAACACCCATAGGGAGAACCTGATGAAGTCCTTGAAACGCAGCTCGGTTCGGGCTGCCATGTATTTTTCCGCTGTGGCCGCTGCCGCCATCCTGCTTGGCGGCCAGGCGTCCGCCAAGACGCTTGTCTATTGTTCGGAGGCTGCACCGGAAGGCTTCGATCCAGCGCTCTACTCGACCAACAGCACCTGGGATGCGTCCTCGAAGCCGATCTATGGCCGGCTGGTCGAATTTGAAAACGGCACGACGAAGCTGCTTCCTGGCCTGGCCGAGAGCTGGACCGTTTCCGACGACATGCTGACCTACACATTCAAGCTTCGTCCCGGCGTGAAATTCCAGACCACCGACTACTTCACGCCGACACGCGACATGAACGCTGACGACGTGGTGTTTTCCTTCGACCGCCAGCGCCTCACCGACAACCCCTGGCACCAGTACGTCACCGGCGCGAACTACGAAATGTATGCCGGCATGGACATGCAATCGACCGTCAAGAACATCTCCAAGGTCGACGACCACACAGTCCAGCTGGTACTCAGCCAGCCGAATGCCTCCATTCTCTCCAACCTTGCGATGGATCTGGGTTCGATCCTGTCCAAGGAATATGCCGACAAGCTCGCTGCTACGGGAACACCGGAAAAGCTGAATTCCGAGCCAATCGGCACCGGGCCGTTTCAGTTTGTCGGCTACCAGCAGGATGCCGCGGTGCGCTTCAAGGCCAACCCGACATATTGGGGAACCAAGCCGAAGCTGGACGAACTCGTTTTCGCCATCACCGCCGATGCCACAACGCGCATGCAGCGCCTGAGAGCTGGCGAATGCCAGGTCGCCGCCTATCCGGCACCCGCTGATGTTCCCAGCCTCAAGGCCGACCCCAACCTGGTGGTCATGGAAAAGCCAGGCCTCAACGTCGCCTACCTCGCCTACAACACCTTGACCCCGCCATTCGACAAGATCGAAGTGCGCAAAGCGCTGAACATGGCTATCGACAAGAAGGCCATCCTGCAGGCGGTGTTCCAGGATCTCGGCGAAGTCGCCAAGAACCCGATCCCGCCGGCGATGTCGGGATACAACGATGCTGTCGTCGACGACCCTTACGATCCGGTCGCTGCCAAGAAGATGCTCGACGACGCAGGCGTCAAAGACTTGAAGATGAAAGTCTGGGCCATGCCGGTCAGCCGGCCCTACATGCCCAACGCGCGTCGCGTCGCCGAACTGATCCAGGCCGACTTCCAGAAGGTCGGCGTCAGCGTCGAAGTCGTGTCTTATGAATGGGCCGAATATCTGAAGCGTGCCCGCGACAAGGAACGTGACGGCGCAATCATCCTGGGCGGCACCAGCGACAATGGCGACCCAGACAACCTGCTGTCTTATTTCTTCTCCTGCGCCGGCGTTGGCGGCTCAAACTTTGCCAACTGGTGCCACCAGCCCTTCGAAGACCTCCTGCAAAAGGCCCGCACGACGGTCGATCCGGCCGAGCGCGCCAAGCTCTACGAGCAGGCTCAGTTGATCTTCAAGGAGCAGGCGCCCTGGGCGACACTCGATCACTCGACCGTCTCCTTGCCGATGTCCAAGAAGGTCACCGGTTACGTGATGGACCCGCTGGGATCGCATCGCTTCGAGACCGTCGATCTGGCCAAATAGCGGGATAGACGACCCCGGCCTTTGGCCTAAAACCCCTCGCGTCCCAAGGCGCGAGGGGTTTGTATCGCTCGCTGGCTGGCTTCAGCGATATAGATCCGCCCGCGTCGGCGGCAAGCCGCTCGGCCCACGCGCCCGTTTGGTGACGACGGTCTGGAAAATCTGCGTCGAACCGCGTTCGAAAGTCACCGAGCAGCCAGTCAGATACAGCAGCCAAAGGCGTGCCCTGGCCTCGCCGACCTCGGCGATCGCCTCGTCGAAGCGCGCATGCAGGCGCTCGGCCCACAGGCGGCACGTTTGCGCATAGTGCTCCCTGAGGTTCTCGGCATCGTAGACGAGGAAACCATGGGCCTCGAGATTGCCGAGGGTCATGCCGATCGTGTCGAGTTCGCCGCCGGGAAAGATGTATTTGACCAGCGCCTTGAATTCCGCCCCCTTGTGCAGCGTCTTTTTCAAGCTGCCTTTGCTGCGCTTGGTGATGGCGTGATGCAGGTAGATGCCGCCCGGTTTGAGCAGGCGATGCACGGCCGAAAAATAGGCATCGTGATTGGCAAGGCCCAGATGCTCGAACATGCCGATCGACGATATCTTGTCGAACGAGCCGGAAAGCTCGGTGTAGGATTTGATCTCGATGGTGATGCGATCTTCCAGCCCCTCGGCGCGGATGCGCTCGCGGGCCAGTGCGGTCTGCGCTTCCGATAGCGAGACGCCGTGGCCGACAACGCCGTAATGTTTGGCGGCATGGATGAGCATCGCTCCCCAGCCGCAGCCAATGTCGAGCAATCTCTCGCCTGGCTTCAGCCGAAGCTTGCGGCAGATATGGTCGAGCTTGTCGGCTTGCGCCTGGTCAATGCTGTTGGCGAAATCCGTGAAATAGCCGCAGCTATAGACCATGCGCTCGTCGAGGAAGAGCCGGTAGAAGGCGTTGGAAATGTCGTAGTGGTGCTGGATCGCCTCCTTGCTTGAGCCGCTGACGTAGGGATTGCGTCCGGCAAGCCCTGCTTGCGCCGCCATCTGTTTTCGCGAAAACAGCACGGCCGGCAGGTCGCGCAGGATCGCAAGCTTCGGCAGGGACTTGAGCTTGGTCTTCAGCTTGCCCGACGGCAGCGCGTAGAAATCGAACAGCGATCCGTCTTCCACGTCGATCGTCTTGGCAATCCACATCTCGATCAGCGTCGACAGCGAGGGGCGGCGGATGACCTGCCAGACGATGTCCTGATCGTTGATGGCGAGCACCGGACCAGTGGCGGGGCCGATCCGCTCTCCGGTCCACAACCTGACCGCAAATCCCGGATCCAGGCTTTCGACAACGGTTCGCACGATCCGCGCCGCTTTGTCTGCTGCATCCATTCCCGCCCCCAGTGCACTTAACGACAACGTGGTCCAGAACTCGATGTTGACCAATTGGCCGGCCGTTCGCAACCCACTTGTCAAAATGGCCTTGACTTAGAGTGCACTCGAACTCCTAGCCTTGCGAGCGTCGTAACGAGACAAGGTTGACCATGAAGATCGGCGAACTCGCAAGGCGCTCGGGCCTGACCGCCTACACGATCCGCTACTACGAGCAGATCGGCCTGTTGCCTGTGCCCGACAAGGATGCGTCGGGGCAGCGAGACTATGACGTCTCGATCCTTACCTGGATCGAATTTCTCGGCCGCCTCAAGGCAACCGGCATGCCGATCCGCGAGATGCTGCGCTACGCCGCTCTTCGCCAACAAGGTGCGAGCACCGACGCCGAGCGCCGCGCCTTGCTTGTGGCACACCGAAAAAAGGTGGCGGCCCATGTCACCGATCTTCAGGCCAACCTCCTCGTCCTCGACGCCAAGATATCAGGCTACGCCGACGCTGAAAAAAGGATCGAGACGCAAAATGACCAATCAGATCGAAAGCCGCTTCGAGCGGGGCGCACGCGCACTCTCTGAAATCGACGGCGAGGGCGGCCGCAGGGTCGTCGACTCGCTCGCCGACATCGCGCCCGATTTCGCCCGCTACCTG
>NZ_JBFUIP010000079.1:0-25600 GCF_056401815.1 Aminobacter sp. P4_D5
GCGGGAGAAGAAGCCTGTATCCCCTGCGATCGCTGCCCGTCTGGGCAAGATGTTCGGCGATGGTGCGGCTATCTGGCTGCGGATGCAGGCCGCTCATGATGCCTGGCATGCAGAGCGAGAAATTGATGTAAGTGGCATCCCTACGCTACACGCGGCGTAGGCATTCTAGCGCTACGGTTTAAAGGAAATCGCCCTGCCACGGGCGGAGTGGGCTTGATGTGCTGCTTTCTTAGAATGAAGCACATTATTCCGGGGCAGGGGATGTCTAATAGAATAGTATCGACCACTCGATCATCAATAATGTAGGAATCGGCCGTTAAGTTATTGCACGCTTCCGAAGGTAGATTCCTCAGTTGCCCTTATGTCTTCGCGGGGGTCCAGGATCGGTTGTAATCAGCCTGTCGAGGGCAAAAAGGCACGTGTATTCCTGATCCCGTGGAAACTCTTCAACATCATCTTTGGGCATCGATTTGTTCCTTAGAAGGTGCATTCCCTGCCAGGGCAGCCAGCCGACCCGCCTGCGCCAATGATGCAATAGCCCCTTACCATTGTGGTCCCATCCGCGCAGAAAACGTCGCAGTACGTATTGGGATTGGGGGCAGGGAACCTCATTGAACAGTCCTTACGGCATGCGGGGATACCGGCACCCCTCCGGGCGCACTCTCGGTCGTGAGGAGATGGAAGCGGCGTGATCACTTCAGCGCTCGGAGGCGGGGTGCTTAAGTCAGCGCCCCAAGTCACATTGGCTTGGGCGCACAGCAGCACGGCCAGCACTGCCATTCTCGCAAAGGTAGGCATGGATCATTCGCCCCTCGCTACATGGTAGTAGGATGCACCAAAATTGCCGACCCGAAAGGGGGCTATAGAGCTAAGCCTTCAAGGCCTCATTGGGACATGGCGATGGCCGGGGTAGTAGAGGCAGATGCCGTCATAGGGTGGCGTCCAATCGTCGGGGGCCTGCACCAGCCTTCCGCTTTTGACATTGTCGGAAACCATCCATTCCCACAGAAAGGCAAGGCCCGTTCCCGCCAGCGTCGCTTGGTAGATCGCTTGGTAGATAAGGCTGCTTTCATCAAGCACGAAGACACCGGGGACATCGATTTCCAGACTCTCGCCCGCTTTGGCAAATTCCCATCGGTAGACACGTCCACTCGCCATCCGCGCTCTGATGCAGCGGTGGGATCCAAGATCATGTGGGGGTCGCGGAAGTGGACGGTCTTGGAAATAGGCTGGCGCGCCCACGTCCTCATCTTTGCGTCGCCTACGGTGCCGCTACGATGAATCTCAAGATTCGCCGTTGCCGTTTTGGTCTAAAACGCCAAAATCCTGAGATTTCACACCGACTTCCGCCGCCATAAAACCTTCGGCCGCAAGACCGCGCCGGAGTAGCTCGCGAACCGCGGCTGCCCGGCTGGGCATCCTATTTTGAAAACGGAAATCCTCAACTGCCGACAGCTCTTCGCCGTTCAGCATTATCTGTAGACGTTCACCGCGTTCGAGCTCAGACATCGCGACCTCTGACATTGATGTGCTGAATGAGTAAGTAGCTATAATATGGCTTTTGCTGCCAAGAGCGTCAAGAGTGCCATGAACTAACTAAACGGGAAGAGGACAACACGGGTTGGCGCCTCACTTTGCCTCTCGTATTCATTAGGAGTAATTGTCTAACTATATGAATTTATTGATTATTATTAGCGACTGTCTTGCCAAACCGCCCAAATGAGAGGAAGCTCAGGGACATCGCAAAGGAGCCGCACAATGCCCTCAATCTCGCCATTGCTGATGGCTCGCATATCCTCGGCCATTACCGCGGCGCTCAAGACCGCTGATCCGATCAATGTGATTGAGATTGCGGCGCGAGTGCAAAATGAAAATCCAGGCGAAAACGTTGCCCTCGAAGACATCCAAAGCGCCGTATTGGATCGTGCTCAGGCGACTGGAAAGCCGATTATTTTCGAGACGATGAACATTACCTACGCAGCTTGATGGGCTCGCCTCTCCACTCCACGCCGCTTAGAACTGAATTTGCGTTTCCAGACGCGCCGCTTTTTTGCAGCCATACATTTGATCTTCAGCCAATCGGCGGTGCGACCCGATTGATAGGGCTTTTAGCGCTGCTTAGCTTGCGCCACGTGGTTTGCGTGGGGCAGGGTTAAAGGCAAGGTGAAGATTGCCGAAGACAAAGCAGACGCGGCACTCGGCAAGATTGCTGACCACAAGCTCCATGTTGCTGAGACCTACGTCAGCAAGCAGGGGCACCGCGAAGCGACCGACCAAGTGATGGAGGCCATTGGCGCGGTTAAGACCGCCGTCGAAGACACCAACCTTCGTATCGATCGCATGTGGGAGAGCCATGGCAAGCCGGCGCCACTGGCGAGGCAGTAGGATTGCCTGCTTTGCCACTCGGTCGGCATGTGCTAATTAGCGCCTGCTAACTGAACGTTGGGCAGATTGCTTACCCCGTCACCGTCCTATGAGTGGCGGGGTTTTTTTGTATTCTTGGCCCGATTTGGTTGTGTTGCCAGCGCCCATATATTGAGGTGATGAACAAGATGGACAGACTTTCGCGCGCCCACTTGTGAAGCCGGTTGGGGCGGGGCGAGTTGAAGAACTCGTCGAACACGGCTTGCCACGTGCCGCGTTCGTCTCCTGCTATGTCACAAGCCATAAGTGCCATGGCGATCTCCTTAAARAKACTGCCGTGGCCCTTGCGGCTTCGCTATCGCCAGAGGCGATTGATGCGCATCGACATGGCGCGGTCCTTTTTGCCTATCTGGGAACGGAACGCTCTGGCCCAGCCGCCGCCGAAGCCTGATGCCATCACAGGTCGGCCTCGACCGTAACCATTGTTGGCCAAGGCCTAGGAAGAAGCAACGGTGTCTCGGAAAATGAGTTTGCTCCAGCAGTTGCCTACGATATCAAGAACATGTGCGACCGGACAATCGACAGCATGGTTGCATATCTCGCTCGATGTCTTGGGTGAAGCGTGCGCCAGAGCATCTGCCAAGTGCTGAATACTATCAAGACAGCCCTCTTTGACGAAAGGTGGTCTAGAGGAGGTGTTTCGCCATGCGCGCAATGTTGTCGTCGCTACGCTCGTATAGCCGCTGGCATTAATGCCCTGGAGCATACCGCTTCCATCCATGTGGTGGGCACGATAGATCTGAGCATCGCGGGCTATTTCGTCGCGGCCTTGGGTGTCGTGCTATTCGGTCTCAATTTGCTGGATGGCCTCTACAAGCTATCCAAAGCCAAGCGCGGGATGCTTCTCCAACTCGTCGTCATTGCCATGCACTTGCTCATTACGGTTCGCGTTGCCCAATTAATCGTGGCGCTAAGAACGCCAGCATAGGGCTTGGAGCTACCCATTTTTCCCGCTTGCGCCGCAATCCTGCAATATGATCGCCCCGCTGCCGCAAGGTGGCGGGGCTTTTCCGCGTTCAGGCTCAGACAAATGCCTGCTCGGACGGTTCTTCCAAGCAGGCATTTGCATCACGCGCGGCATTTGGGTGTGCCTGGGGGGCGGGGGGATACCGACGCAATGCTCTCTTGTAGGATGTAAGGCGTCGCGCCGGCACTCTACCCCGCCAACCCACGGCAATCTTGCGCTCCCGTTCCACCGTATGCAATTAGCTCAATGGATTGACCATGCCCACTAACCCTGTCGGTCCATCCTAGCTTGGCGGAGATGTACCCAGTTCCGCGTCCGTTAAGCCTGACCAATCAAGAGCCCCGCGCCGAAAGGTAGTGGGGCTTTTTCTGTTTTGTGGAACCTGATTTGAACGAAAGACGTTTTGATGAGCGGAGCTGCATGGGCGTGGTGTTATCCTTTCAGAACGCCCATCAAGGAGATCCATCTGGTGGGTCTTCGAAAGTCCGCGGAGCGCGTCCCCGCCCTCCTACGCGCTTCAGAATGGGCCTGTCGGCGAGGGGGCCGGCAGGTTTTTTCAGCAAAATAGCAGGCCACGAATGGCCTCTAGGCGAGAGCAGCTATGGTTCGCCGGCCGGTTGCCCCCCTGTGCCGCGGCTGTGAGCGCATCGATCATTTCGTCGGAAAACACGTGACCGGGGCATAGATCCATGGCCAGTTGATATGCCCTATAGCGAAGCGTAGCTGGATCATGTTCTTCCGCCGCAAGTTGGCGGAGTGCGCTCTTTAAGACGTCAAAGTCAAAGGCGGACACCGGGACAGCCGGAACTGCGCATTGCTTCCTGTCGAATGTTTGATCGCTCATCAGATCCTCCAAGTCGAACGAAAGGTTGCGCTCTAGAAAGGCGGGCGCCGATGACGGCGGCAGCCTCAATTCAATATGTGCAGCCTTTTTCCTATTCAAGATCGGCACCAAGGCCGCACCTGAACGGCACTTCCGCGAAGGTTCGCAGGCGCCTTTTCTGCAGTCGGGGCATCAGGATTTCAGTTGTGGCCGCCTGAGTTATCGTGTCTCGCCCGCCGTCATCACCCTACTAGTGCCGGTTTTTTTATTCTTGGCCCGATTTGGTTGCATTGCCAGCGTCGAAATATTGAGGTGATGAACAAGAGGGACAGACTTTCACGCGCCTACTTGTGAAGCCAGTTGGGGCGGGCGAGTTGAAGAACTCGTCGAACACGGCTTGCCAGGTGCCGCGTTCGTCTCCTGCTTAGTCACAAACCATAACTGCCATGGCGATCGCTCCTTTTGGAAGAAGGCTGCCGTAGGCCGTTCGGTTTCGCCGATCTGGCGATTGACGCACAAAGGCAGGCCGCCGTGACCGTTTTCCCTTTCAGCGACTCATGTTAGCCTGACAGAGTTGAACTCTCCACTCTCCCATCCCTAGCCCCGCTGCCGAAAGGTGGCGGGGCTGTCATGCGTTTGGCGCCCGACTACGCGTCGCGCAATTCGATGACCGGGTAGAGGCCCCACTGCCGCCTCAACGTTCAAGCAACTCTTCAACGTCCTTCAGTGTCATTCGTCTTAACGCAAGATTGGCGACCATTTACTTCATGGCACTCTCTCCCTGAACCGCTGCCTGCGTAAACCAATGTGATAGTTATAAGGACTGCTAGCCATGCAAGAGCTATCTTGGTCATGTAAGCCTCCTTTGTAACATTGACTGTGTTGCGCGGGTTGGGGGGGGGCAGGCGCTACTCTACGATTTTCCAATATGAGTCCTTGCGGCTCACCTTCCCGTCGCGAAACGTGTAGAAGTCGCAACCTTGGACCTCCTTTCTCACCCCTTCGGGGGTGGTCCCAGTGAGGGTCCATTTTGAGATGCCAGTATTGGCATTTACATCCACAAAATGCTCATCGTTGCCGTAGTGGACATCGGGCAAACCTGCAAAGCGTCCTGCCAGCGCTTCTCGTACGTTCCGCTTGCCTTCAAAACGAGCCCCCCACGGCTTGTCTCCTCTCGGCATTTCCAAAACACAATCGTCAGAAAAGAACGCCATGRTGCGATCCAGGTCGTGTGCGTTGAAGGCGTCACAAAGCTCCGTCAGTGTCGTTCGAATGTTCATCGCTTCGCCTCCTCTGAAATGGGGCCTGTCGGCTGACGGGCTGGCTGGCCTTTAAGTTCCTTGGCTGGCACTATCGCTAGGCGCGCGCCGGTGCGCCGGCAGGTCTCCAGGCGCCGCAGGAACGGCCTGTCCAACCTCAGTTGGCAGGCCGTTCCTGCGATCAAGGCACTAGCACCTCCGTCACGGTCGCATGCCATACCGCGCCGCCGCCGCTTCCGGAAAACCACAAGCCATCTCAGGGCCGTAGCGACGCAACCTTTTTCGCTCGCGAGCAGAAGTGCYAGTCGCGCCGGGGTCCCACATCGACGTGGACGATCCCCGTGCTGCAGTAGGTGCCGACACCGCCTATTCCATCTAGACTGCGAGCGTAGCTGGCAATCTGGCCCGGGTTGACGCCCGGAATTCTGATATCGGCAGCTTTGCATTTCGCGTGCATGGAGCGACCCGACCTCGGACGATAGCCTGAGGTCACGACAGGCCGTTTTCCAAATCTTCGGTGCAAGATTGCCAGCACAGCGCTGAGCTGGGCTGGAAAGCAGTTGATTCTGACATTGTCGGTCTGCTTGGTGTAGGCGACTTCAAGTTTGCTCTCCAAATCGGGAGTGAGATCCTGAAGGCCTCTTGGGTGATGAGCCTCCGGAGCCTGGCTTGCGTATAGCGAGGCGACGGACAGACCGCAGATCATGACGCCAGTAGCAAGTGTTGTAGCTGTGGACATAGGCATTGGGGAACTCCAGGTCGAGTTGCCATTCCAAAGTGCCAGAAAGTCAGGAAGCACCCTCATTAGTTGCATCGAATTGGGCTCAATTGTGGCAACGAGGGGTTGGAAGTGCTTGCATCTTTCCTGCGATGGTCGCCCCGAATTCGGCAGGTGATCGCGCTTGCCGTTAGGGCAGAAAAATCCACTCCGCGCCGGGCCGGCGCTTTGATCCTCGTCCACCCAGAGGTCACTTTGCGAACACTGGAGTGAGCATCCAAGGGTCGGCTCGCCCAAGCGCCATACGTCAGCCTGATATGAATTGACTCCGCAAGGCATTTGTTCCTATTTTGTTCCTATGACTATGCTGTCCGAATACCCCTCCGATAAGGTCATCGTCTCATGCGAGAAGTGCGGGATGTGGAAGCAATACGACAGAGACGCCATGGTCCGAACTGGGGGAGACCGCACGCTGGCGTACTTGCTCGATGAGATTGTCGCGCGCGCCGGATGCACCAAAAACCAGAACCTTAGCGTCTACGACCGGTGCGGCGCGAAATACGAGGACCTGCTTCGGCTGATGGGGGGCGGAAACGCTTATGCAAAGGCGAAGGGTGGGTGAGGCCCGGCGAAGCTGCAGCGGTTCTTTCGGGAGTATGGGCGGGGTAGGATGATCGGCTGCGTGAGCTCGGGGTTGATTCTTATGAAATCGGGATCCCACCATTTGCAGGCCGACTCCTGGCCAGTTGAGTCGCTGCGCATCGTCGCGACCAATGCCCGTCGATGAGACGGATGTCGACGAATGGCACCGCTACGACTTCGATCAACAGATGATGACGGAAACCCGTCCCAAGAAGCACCGCGCGACGGTCCTTGAATACCTTGAGATAGATGGGTTCACGATCCCCATTGAAGAAGGCCTCGATGCGGAGGCCAATAAGGCGATAACGTCGGAAGGTTCGTTTTACTCGCATGGCCCAGCAGGCAGGGTCACCATCAGCGACCCTGTCCGTGGCAAAGTTTACTTCGCGTATGCGGGATGAACGTCGCGGCCTTAGCCTCGTTTCGTCCGCCGTCCTGATTTAGGGCAGCTACTAAGCGGCCTTTGCGGTAGCTGATGTCTTGTTGATTGCCGTTACTGCGAGATTGGTCAGCTTGTTGTTGGTAGCCTTTTCCTCGTCCAGGATTTCACTGAGCAGCTTGTGCGCCTCGTCGTGACCAAGGTCTTTTGCCCACTCTCGCAATGAGCCGTACCGGGCAATTTCGTAGTGCTCAACCGCCTGGCACGCTGCCAGAAGACCCGCGTCCAGAGCGGTGCCAGAAGCCTCATCCATCAAACCGTCGGCCTCTTTGAGCAGGCCTTCAATCGCATCGCATTTCACGCCAGATGCTTTCTTACCGATAGACTTGAACACCTGTTCCAATTTGCGAATCTGGCCCTTCGTCTCCTCGAGATGATCTTCTGCCGCTTTCTTCAGCTTGGCGTCCTTCGCAGCCTTGGCCACCTTGGGAAGAGCCTTGGTGATAGCGTTTTCCGCGAAATACATATCCTGCAGGGTGTGCTCAAAAATCTCTGCCAACGTCTTCATGTAGGATTACTCCTTGCCAGAATTCGACAGGGAGAGAATGAACTACACGGGATAAGGTTCCTCTCCAATCCGTCGGAACCACTTGCGGCGCCGTTGGTTGAGTTCTTTCCAAGGAGGAACTCGATATGTCCGATGAAAACAACCGGGAGACCGGAGCTCGCGCACCTCAGCCAAAGCAGACGAGGGATGCACGAGACGAAGTTTCGCAGAAAGCGGCTGAGAATAAGCAACCGACTGACAAATATGGGAACACGGAGCCCAGAGATGACGCGTCAGAAAAAACACGCCATTCCGATGGTCAAAATATGAGATCGAAGGCAACACCCAGCCCAGCGACCGAAAGGACGTCGGGTGCCGGCCCCGCAATTGCCGAGAGATCGAAGGACGCCAAGACAACGAAACCCGGGCGCCAAGCCGGGGCATACGTCAAGCGCTAAAATCCCAGACCCACGGGTGGCTGTCCCGCCCGTGGCGGGTGTTTGACCTGCACATGGATCTATGTTGCCTAGTCGCGCGTTATGTTGCGAATGAACCGTGCTTGGCGATTCAAACACCGTGAAAGACATCAAGTCCATAGATTTGGACGAGCCCGCGACCTTCTATGAGTCGCGGCTGGTCCCTGGAATGGTGTTCGACCACCTTTCCAAGGCACTACGGCACGCCGTGAATGTCCCGCTGCGCAAGCAGCATCACTCGGCAAAGATCCTTACCCAGTCCGGTGATCAATACGGATGGGAAGAGATCAACCTTCTTCACGACCGGCTACGGGCAATGGACAAGAGATAATTGCAGGATTGGTCGCATGCGGAAAAACAGCCAAATGATCTACGCAATGATGGTGGCCATGGCGGTTGTGGTGGTGGCCTTATTCGTTTTCGGCGTCGTTGACCGCGCGAAAGAACCTGCATCTTTCGAGCAAGTCAGCGAACAGAGTTCAAACTAGCTCGCAAAAGGTCAGCCGAGCGGCCACGCCTTTTTTCGTTTCCAGCCATCTTTCTGGAAACCGACCGAGACGGCACGCAGGCTATCAGTGCGTTGTGGCTGGCGCGACCTTGGCGCTGGAACGCTTGGCGGACTTCGAGCGCTTGGCCGCAGTCGTTCGGCTCTTGGGCTTCGTCGGCGCCGAAGGCATGGGTTCGAAATCAGAGGGAACGCTGGCAATGAATTCTCGGCCGAAGCGATAGAACGCGTAGCCAACGACTAACAGGGCGATAGTTCTTAACATGGCGGTCTCCTTTGCCTCTTCGAACGTCGGCTGGCGCCGTGTGGTTCCAGTCAGATAGGGACGGAGGGACGCTACTATGATTTTTCTGGCGAAAAATCGTCAATCGACCTCGGCCATGGCAGGAAGTCATCGTCGTATGGATCTTGAGAAAAGTAATCGAGAGCTAGTACCCCCTCTTCTGTTCCGAACAAGTCATTGGGTCAGCAGCCAGCTGATAACTTGATATGCTTGGCCGGATTTGGCCTCGAGTCATTATCGCTGGATAGCTCACGAGCCGAAATGACGGGCGCTACAACGCGAGCGGCTGCCTCTGGGTCGTCTTTCGCGATGTAGGCACCAATTTGGTCGAGCCGTCGAACAAATTAGGGATGCAACAGTCAATAGGGTAKGGGCGTCTCGGTTTCTGCAAAGTAGTGACCCGCTGATCTGTCCACCTCAAGGGGCGCACTCCAAACTGCGCCCCTTGAGGTGGACAGATCGGGATTGAAGAATTGACCAGGCTGTGATTGCGCCCATCTTTTCAAGATCGTGTGTGTTGCTGGCGTACGCTAGCCACCCCCAACGCCCTACAGGGGCGTTGGGGGGCTCCCCGCAGAAGGGGTAGGCCGAGACCGTAGTTTTTCCCTCGTCAGGCGAGCATCCTCAAATGGCTGCCTCAGACGTTGATGCCCAGCATTGCCAAGAAAGAGGCGGCGAGAGCCTTGCTCGCCACCTCCAGCCGGTCGGCGCTTAGTTCAGGTAATCGACCTTCAGATGCCGGATCTTGCCATTGAAGGCGAACGGCTTGCGGTCGAAATACGCGAGTGAGACAGGGGAATAGCTGTCCCGGCCGACGTCAAAGGCGTCATTTGCGGTAAAGGTGATCGCTGTCGAGCGTGGGACACGCCCCTTGCTGACCTCTTTGCCGTCAACGCGGATGACGATGTCGAGAGGCGCGGGGCGGATGCCGTCAGCCTTGCGGGTTTCGACCTCGATTTTTACTTTTCCTGTCGGGAGTGGTGCGGAGGTTTGCAACTGCGTCCGTTCGATCTCGAACAGATTGTACTCGTAGTTGAGCTTCCCGTTCTCGATCCAAAGGGCGACACCGCCTGAGACGGCACCGAGCGCGTAGAGTACACCCTTCGAGTCGGGCTCTAGATCCGCATCAATCGTGACAAGATTGCTGCGCGATCCCAGTCGCGGTGCGGTGAACTCGGGAACGCCAACGACCTCCTGCGTGTACTCGAACGTCTTGGCCGGATTGGATGGTGCGTCTTCCGGGTGGAAGACTGCGGACCATAACCCCCCGCCAACCGGATAGACCTTGTTGTCGTTCGCGCTGACCTCGAACCCGTTCTTCAGCTCAATGAGCTTGTCTGGATTCGCGGCGGCGATGTCCTTCGCCTGGGAGAAATCCTTCTTGAGATCATAGAGCTCCCAAACATCGTCCTTTGGCGACCATTTCATGATCGAAGGATCGACGCCTGCTTGCCAAGGCACTCTCGGCCCGAATGCGGAAGCCATCCAACCGTCCTTGTAGTAGGCACGACTGCCCATGACCTCGAAATACTGTTCCTTTTTGTGTTCCGGCGCCGTCGGAGACGCGAAGGAATAGGTCATGCTGGTGCCGTCGATCTGATCCTGGCTCACGCCGTCGACAAGCTTCGGCGGCGTGATGCTCAGGATGTCGTAGATCGTCGGCACGATATCGTTGACGTGATGGAATTGCGAACGCGGGGTCGTGTCGGCCTTGATCCTGCTTGGCCAGGACACTKCGAGYGGCGTGCGGGTTCCACCAAAATGCGCGGCAATCAGCTTGGTCGACCGGTATGGGGTGGAGCCAGCCCAAGCCCAGCCGGCATGATACATGTTGTCCACCTTGGGCGAGCCGAGCACATCCAGGCCACCGAGCTCGTTCATGGTGCGAATGTGATCCTTGATCTCGGAAGGAATGCCATTCTGCGCCAGGAGCTCACTGATCGTGCCGTTCTGGCCTTCCGCACTCGAGCCGTTATCGCCCCAGATATAAAAGACGAGCGTGTTGTCGCGGATGCCGAGCTCGTCCAGGGCATCGATCAACCGGCCGGCTTGGGCGTCGGCATGCTCGGTGTATCCGGCGAACACTTCCATGAGCCTGCGCTGGAATGGCTTTTCATCCTCAGGAATATCGGCCCATGCGGCAAGCGTCGTCGGCCGCGGCGTCAGCTCGGTGTCTTTCGGGATCCAGCCGAGTTCCTTCTGGCGGGCAAAGACGCGCTCGCGCATGACGTCCCAGCCGTCGTCGAATTGGCCCTTATACTTGTCCGCCCATTCCTTGAAGATGTGATGCGGACCATGGGAAGCGCCGGGGGCCCAATACATGAAGAACGGCCGCTCTGGCGTCAGCGCGTGGACCTGCTTCATCCATGAGACGGCCTTGTCGGTCATGTCTTCGGTGAAGTGATATTCCGTCTTGCCTTCAGACGGATTCACCCGAACCGTGTTTTCGACGACCGCAGGCTCCCATTGCGAGGATTCTCCCGCAAGGAAGCCGTAGAAGTAGTCGAATCCGATCCCCTGACCCGCAGGYCAGTTCGTATAGGGACCGACGGCCGTGGTCTCGTTGGCCGGCGTGTTGTGCCATTTTCCGAAGGCGCTGGTCGCGTAGCCATAATAGCCTAGGACCTTGGCCGCGGTTGCGGATGTGCGCGGGATCCGGCCGGAATAGCCATCCCAGTCGTTCGCCAGTTCGGCGATCTGGCCGTAGCCGACGCGGTGGTGATTGCGCCCGGTCAGCAGTGCMGCTCGGGTGGGTGAGCACATCGCGGCGTTGTGGAAGCGGTTATAGGTGATCCCGTCTCCGGCAACGCGGCTCAACGTGGGTGTATCGATCACGCCGCCGAAGGTGCTCGGAAGCGCCGGACCAACGTCGTCGAGCATGATCACGACGATGTTCGGCGCGTTGGCCGGGAGATGCGACTTCGCCGGCAGGGGGCTGTAGGTCGACTCCGCGATCGTCGGACCGGCCTTGCTCCCTGAGGGCATTGGCGGAAACGGCAGCGATTCCTGGGCTGCCAAGGGTGATCCCAACATCAAGAGCGTCGTGCCTACGCCTAAAAAGCGCGCTCTGAAACGGTGACTAGGAGGCGGTTTCATTCATTTCTCCATTGATCTGAGCCCATCCAGAAAGTTCCGGCACGCACGAAAATCATGCCGACGCGYGCACTCTCCGATGACAAATCCGTCTGAGCCGTCTCAGCCTGCGTTGCCAGCCTTCCCGTCAAGCTACATCACGATCGCGAGCGCACTCGCGACCCGCGCAAACCCATACCGGGTATGGCGATTGAGATTGTCCCGGTCGTACATTTCACGAGATTCATTGTGTCGCCCCGAGCAGGCCGCGCGGACCAGATGCGCCTTGGCTGATACGGCGGAGCGGCAGACGTACCGGCCATACGAATGACGTACGGAGCGGCAGAGTATCGCCGAAGCTGAGGCCGAGATTGGCCGCGGGGAGAGGCGGCAAGGAGGAAGCTCGCCTGTCGAGCGAGGCAGCCCAGGCATAGCCGGTGAAGGAAAAGCTCGGTCCGTTGGACAGCAGTGTCGGAGGAGGGGCAAACGCGAGATCAGCAGCCAAGGGCGGCACTGAAGTTAGAAGATCGACCGCGGCGGCAACAATGGAGCCAAAGTACAGGCTCCGATTGATTCTCCGCGGCAGGACATGCGCGGATCCGTGGAGCGAGACTGTACCGCTGGAACAATCTCTTAGTTTGAATGTGCTATGGGCTCCATATGAGCCCGCGATTGATCAAAAGAGACGCCGCCGAGGCCATTCTCCTGCAGAATGGATGGCTGTCCTATCAGCCCGAGGCTTTCCAGAAGGAGGTCCTGCGGCGCTCAATCCTTGTGAATCTTGCGCCAGGCGAGCTGATTTTTGGCTTCGGCGACGAACTGGGAGGCATCTATGGCCTCGTCAGCGGCACGGCGATGATAAACACCGCTCAGCCAGACCACATCCCGCAGTTGATCAATATCGGCGCGCCTGGTGCCTGGGCCGGAGAAGGCTGCTTCCTAGCACGCCAGCCGCGGAGCGTCGAACTACGCGCCCTGGTCGAGACCTGGCTCATGTACCTGCCCCTTGAGCAGATGGACGAAATGGCCGATGCCGACCCGATGGTCGCTTACAACTTCGGCCAGATCGTCATGACCAATGTCGACGCGCTCATCAGAGTGATCCATGACCTGCAGAGGGTCGATCCCGATCGCAGGATTGCCTCCGTTCTACAGCGGGCGCGGTGGATCGGGGAGCATCCCCTCCCGTTGACGCAGTCCGAGATCGGCACCGTAGCCCGCGCGTCGCGCAGGCAGGTCAATGCCGCCTTGAAGCGTTTTGCGGACTACGGATGGCTGAAGACTGGCTATCGGTCGGTCACCATCCTCAATCCCGAGAAGCTACGGCTCTTTTCAACCGAAGATGACTAGGCCAACCCGTCTAGGCGGAGCGCTTCTCGGTTCTATGCGAGGCTGTGATTCATGAGCGCGATCTTGATCAAACGAACAAACGCAGAGGCCATCCTCCGTGAAAACGGATGGCTGTCTACACAACCTGAGGCTTTCCGGAGCGAGGTTTTGCGACGCTCCATCCTGCTCCGTTTCGCGCCTGACGAGGTCATTTATCACTTCGGCGACGACCTTGGGGGCATCTATGGCCTTGTAAGCGGCGTCGTTGCCGTCAATACCGCTCCGCAAAGCGATGCTCCGCAGTTAATCCACATGGGCGTGCCTGGTGCCTGGACCGGCGAAGACAGCTATCTGATCCGCCAGCCGAGGCGGCTCGAACTGCGCGCAGTGACCGAGAGCTGGGCGATGCATCTGCCCCTTGACCAGATGGCCCAGATGACGGCTGCCKATCCGACGGTCATTCGCAATTTCTGCCAGAATCTCCTGAACGGCGTCGGCGTGCTCATCAGGATCATCCACGATCTGCAGAAGCAGGATCCCGATCGCAGGATAGCCTCGGTGCTGCAGCGCATGACCTGGAGTAGCCAACAGGTCCTGTTGACGCAGACCGAGGTCGGCACGATGGCCTCAGCGTCACGCCGTCAAGTCAATGCCGCCTTGAAGCGGTTTGCCGAGAACGGATGGCTGACGACCAATTATGGTTCGATCACAGTCTTGAATGCCGAAGCGTTGCGGATCTTCGGAGATGAAGATTGTCGTTGAGTTAAAGCCAATTCCCGATTCGGAAAGGTCGTGCCTTTTACCCAAAGCGTCGCCTGGGGCGTTGCGAAAACCTGTATGTCGTGCGGTTTTCCGACCGGTTTGCCATCCCTAAAGGCGACGAAGATAACTTTGTAGCCACTGTGCGGATCCCGATTCCAGGAACCATGCTGGCCGACGAATGCGCCGCCTTTGAATTGGAAACCAAAGAGCGACCCTGTGTTGAACGTCCCCAACGAGGCAGTATGCGGGCCTAGCGCGTAATGCGGGGTGATAGCCTCGGCCCTCGATTAGGTCGTGGCGGTTTTGGCCGGACATCGACATGTTGCCCGAAATAGCTTCAGGGCCAACCGTATAAGCTGCGTCTGCGTACCGACGTTAGTCCGGAACAAGATCATTGCCGATCTCATCTCGTTCGTTCTCGGCAACCCAAAGCCGCCATGAAAGACCATTCGGATTGCCTATCTGACGCAAGCAAACCCGTGCGACGCGTGGCGAGATCAATCTCAAGAATGCCGGCGCTTTTTTTCCTCCGCTCCCATCCCATTTTCACCGACATGCTGTTGGATCCGACGGTGGCATAGAGCATGGTGCCGTCACGCTGGCGATCACGTCCTTGGTCCAATGGTGGTTGATCGTCCCAGCGAGCAAATCCACGATCTTTTCGCCTGCGCCTGTGGGTTTGACCGCGGGGAATCAGGAAAGGAAACGATTGCGTCGGTATTGGCGACATAGAGCTTGTTGCCAATCAGAGTCATCCCACAAGGGCGGGTTCAGGCTTTGAAGGAAGGTGGTCCGCAATTCGGCCCTCCCCATCTCCGTCAGCGTCAAGAAGGAGGGATATGCGGTTGGCGCTTTTGGAGGACGCTCCCGCTCGCTTCATTGCTGCGGATTGGTCCAGTGCTCGGAGGCCTCAGGATTTTGGATGTTTAGCAAGCCGCACACAAAGGTCCGCGGCGGCCGCTCGTCTGCAAAAGCGTTCCTGTCGTGTAGTGTGCTGGAACTGTTTTGCGGTTGCAGGCTTGTGCTGGTTCGGGGTGTTGCGATGCTTAACGATGGCGATACAGCAAAGGCGGCACGATCAGCGTCGCTAAAATATGTGACCGATAGTGAGCCCGGCGTTCTGCGGCGGAGAATAGGAAGATCTTTTCGCTATACGTCGAACGGCAAGACAGTGAGCACGGCCACACGTGGGCGCATTGAAGCGCTCGCCATTCCTCCCGCATGGACTGAGGTCTGGATATGCCCCGACCCGGATGGACACATTCAAGCGACCGGGCGCGATCAGCGGGGGCGCAAACAGTACCTGTACCACCAGCAATGGTCGCAATCTCGCGGTGACGCTAAGTTCTCTGGCCTCGTAGATTTCGCACGAGCTTTGCCCCGCCTGCGCAAACAAGTCGAACACGATTTAAGGTTACGGGGACCCGTGCGTGAGCGAGTCCTGGCTCTCGTCGTTTGGCTGTTGGACCAAACGATGATCCGTGTCGGCAGCTCCACCTATGCGAAAGCAAATAGGAGCTATGGGCTGACAACACTGCGGAACAAGCACGTCAGCATCGCAGGTTCGATGATCCGTTTTGCATTCAAAGGCAAATCGGGGAAGGAATGGAATCTGAGCATCGCTGATCGGCGTATGGCGAGGGCGATGAGATCGCTTCAAGATATTCCAGGTCAGATGCTGTTTCAGTATTTGGATGATCAAGGTGGCAGGACCGCAGTCACTTCAAACGACGTAAACGCCTACATCCGTGAAGCAAGCGGAGGCGAATTCACGTCCAAAGATTTCCGCACTTGGGGCGGCACTGTTCGAGCCCTGACGCTTTTTGCTGGACGCGAAGTCCCTGACACCGACCGCCTGATTAAGCGGGCATGCAACGAGGTGATCGATCAGGTTGCCAATCATTTGGGCAAMACCAGAACCGTGTGTCGGCAAGGCTACATTCACCCACTTACGGTGGAAGCTTGGAGCAAGGGCAGCCTTTCAACTAATATTGCAGCGCTTGGGAGGCCGCCGCGGGTATTGCGGCTAGATCCGCAAGAACGCTTGGCCCTCGCATGGTTGGAGCGTTTCACCTAGCGAAATTCGACCAGTCGTGACTTTGATGCTGCTCTTCCAAGTCGAGGGAGGAATTGGAACATGTCAGACCGAAAATTCGGGAGAAGAACCGACAGGAGCATCGTTCGTCAGCGCGGCAACGCCCCGGTTGAGGATTGGCTCAAGCGGTATTCTCGCTATGCTCGGCGCCAGCAATTGTCAGGATCAGACTTCCCCAGGGGTCACCAGGTCTACCGTGAACGCTGAAACGTCCGCGAAATTTCGCGTGACAACCGTCATTCCGTGAACCAGTGCTGTGGCACCGATCAGCGCGTCGCGCTCGGCGCACGGATCTGGCACATGTGATCGCGCGCAGCGCATAGATCGCGTGGCTGCCCTTCGCTTCGACGACCGTTGGTAGAAGTCGAACACGTCTTGCCTGGCCTCTTCGCGCGTTTGGCAGATCCTGCGCCGTATCCGCTCGCGCTTGAGTAGGTTGAAGAAGCTCTCCGCCACGGCGTTGTCGTGGCAGTTCCCACGTCGGCTCATCGAATGCTCAAGATTGTGGTGCCTCAGGAAAGCTGTCCAGTCCGTGCTGGTCAACTGGGCACCCTGGTCAGCTGTGGCTAGAATTGCCTGCGAGCTTCACCTTCCTGGCATGCTTTCGCCCGCAACATTTTGCAAGACCCGGGTGATGTCCACGAGATCGCCACCATTGAACAGCACGTGCATTCTCATTTCGCGCGCAGCGGATTGATGAAGCCTGTCCCCGCAAAACCCTTCTCGTTGTCCGTGACGACGACACAGCCATTGGCTGTGGCGACGGAGGCGATGATCATGTCGAGGCCGCTGCGAGGGCGCCCTGATGCTTTACTGTCGGCCAGGAATGTCGCCCAGATCAAGCCCGCGCGCTCGTCGAACGGGAGTACGCGCCCTGCAAAGAGAACCTGCGGGCCTTCGGGACCGGAGAACCATGTTTCCAACGTCTGCCGCTTCCGGCCCGAGGGCTTTTCCAGGATGCCGCGGCGGATTTCGGCCACAGTAAGCGACGCTATGAAGAGCTCGTCGTCTTTCTACGCGCCCAGCCATGTCAGCAGCGCTTGTAGCGCGTCACAGATCAATCTTACGCCCCGCCACATGGGGGCGGCTTAGATCGAGGTCGGCACCGACTAGAGGCGAGCGTCGGAGTGCTGCGAGAATGCCGCCGATCTTGGGTGGCTCGCCAGATATGGTCTGGGCGACGGCAACACGTAGCCGAGCGGCATCGGGGCCGTCTTCGGCCAGTCGGCGCGCAAGTGATCGGATCAGGTCGCGATCACCATCGCGGCCCAATACCTCAAAACGTGTAAGGCCACGTTCGCCGAGGCGGGTCCGATAATTTTGGATTGCTCGTTTCTGGGAAGTGCCCACTGATGCCTCCGGATTGTTGCCAGTAATATAGCTAGAGATGGAGGGTTCGACACGGCAAACAAAGAGTCCCTTTTGATTACCGCCGAAGGAGGGCCATACTGGATCGGGCTCTATTGCGGGAACGACGACGGAAACCGCCAAGTATTCTATAGAAGCGACCGCTTCACCGGTAGGCAGGTTGCGCACTGATTCCACTCGCCGATTGTCTTCACTTCGCCGGACCGAATGCGCCACAGCCGGAACGGGCCAGTGGTGTCGCCATGCTGTCGAAGCTGACCGGGCCGAGAACGCCTTCATACTTGACCGGCTTGCCCTCCTTGATCGTGGATCAGTTCGCCGCTGCGGCAACGATCTGGGGAATGGCGGCTTTGATTGCGGCCGCATCACCTTTGCCTGCCTTGGCAACTGCAAGCGCAACGATGGCACCGGCGTCATAGGAACGGTCGGCAGCCGGAGCGTCCGACTTGATGCCGTTGGAAAAGCTCTCGAAATTGGCGTTGAAATCCTCGGTCGACGCCGTCTCGGCCTCGGCCTGGGCATCCAGCAGGTATCGCCGAACTCGCATATTCCCCTTGTGCCCATAAGCTGAGTCCCAAATCCCAACCAGGGCTCTACGAATTCTCACGAGAGACCGACAAGGTCGGTTCGTCCCCACTTGGTGTTTCACTTTCAAAGCCTGGCAGAGGCCTTCCACCTCATTGTGCGACAGATCGGCACGGCAAGGACATGCGATGGCCAGCCAATCAGGATTTGACTCAATAGAACTGTGGCATAGAGTCGAAAGCAGAGCGTTGTGTCGCGAGCTGCGATTCAGCCGACAACTTCGCCGAGCATAGGCGCCCTGAGACAGGACAGCGGATGGGGAAAGGGTCGGTGGAAGGGCGAAGCCAGGGCGCGTGGGATGCTCCAGCTTTTGTGGAAGACTTCCGCGGAGGCATCTTTGCCACGCAGCGACGGCTTCGGAACCACCTCCTCGATCGTGGTGCCATTCGTTATTCTCACGCGCGTGATCTGGCCGCGCACATGCTGCTTCGTCTTGACGATCTGCCGGGATGCTGGTCCGTTGCCACCAACTGGCTGCGTGCCGAGCTTGGATGTCAGCGCGTCGACACCGGTTTCGGGATCCGTGAGGCGAGGGAATATTTCCCCGGTTTTGCGGAGGCAAAGGACGCAAACTACGATGTGCCCTCGTTCGGTTGCGGCAGGGCGGTCGACAACCGCGACATCGCCATGCAGGCGATGTGGCTGGACCCCCGCCCGTTGATCTTCGCCGACATCAAGCAGGACAGCCGCGTCACGATACGGCTAAGGCAAAGGATGTCTGGGGCTCGCACGAAGTCGAAACTCGCCTGGGCGCTTCGGACCGAACGCGGCGGCTACGGCCTGATCTGCGCCGATTGGACGGAGCAATTGGTGCCTTGGGAATCCGGTCTCTACGATTGCTTCGAGCAGACAGTGACAGATGTCTTGAGCCCGATCATCGCCGTTGCGAAACAGATTGCCGAACAAGACCATAGGAGTGAGTCTAGAGGGCCGCGGGTGGGCCTTGCCCTATATGCGGGCATTTCAGGCACTGCCCCGCTGGCAACGCTGACAGCATCGGAGCTGGAGGTCGCCCGGTTGGTTGCGAA
This sequence comes from Aminobacter sp. P4_D5, assembly GCF_056401815.1. NCBI lineage: Bacteria > Pseudomonadati > Pseudomonadota > Alphaproteobacteria > Hyphomicrobiales > Phyllobacteriaceae > Aminobacter > Aminobacter sp. P4_D5. The sequence goes on from NZ_JBFUIP010000079.1 coordinate 19,263, forward strand.
GGGTATGAGCTATAAGGAAATCGCACGGGTTCGCGAACGATCTCTTTCAACGATCGATCATCAGCTCAGGAGCATCCGGCAGAAGACCGGAGCCTCGAGCACATCGGCTTTGGTCAGCCTGCTTGCTCGGGCCGATCTAGTCTGAGATGTGGCACTGCTGCACGCGAGACGCGGGCATGCACAGCCTCTTCTTGCAGAGAGCAAGCCATCGGAAAATAAGCATTATCAATTAGATATGCCGACGACCTTATGTTTCGTCTAATCTGATCGACATCGCGAATGTTCGCGATAGATGGCCTCCAGCGTTTCCTCGTAGGCTCCTTCAAAGCTGATGCACGCCTTGGGCGGCCCGGCCGAGGGAGGAGACGAGATGACCAAACGATTGCTTTTGGCAACGGGGCTAATGGCGTGCCTGCCAACGCTCAGTGCGGCCGAAGGACTGGCCAAGCCTGTACTTGGCTATGAGGCGGCCGGACGGATGATTGCGGCCTGCTTCGCTGCACAAGGAGCCGCAGGACACGCCAAGGTCAATGTCGTCGTGGTCGATGATGGCGGTCGACTGATCGCCGCCGCGCGCCAGGACGGAGCCTGCAAGGCCTGCACCGATATCGCCGAGAACAAGGCGATCACCGCGTCGCTTTACGCTGCCCCGACCCGCGCAATGGCTGACCTGTCATTTGGCGTGAAGCGCGACGGCGTGAATGCTGGATTGCCAGGTGCGGCCTTTGTTCCTGGCCTTGTGGCCTTTGCGGGCGGGCTGCCCATCAAGACTGCGGCGGGCGATGTGATCGGCGGGATCGGTGTCAGCGGCGCCAGCGAGGATCAGGACGAGAGCTGCGCGCAGGCGGGCCTCGACGCTGTTTCGAAAAGCCTCAACTGAGAGCGGCGTGATGATCCACAATCCATTCTATAGTCCTGAGGCACAGGGTTCGTTCAAGCTCTACGATCTCGGAAACCTTATCCTCGAAAGCGGCGAAACGCTGCGCGCTGCAAAGCTCGCCTACCGCACCTTCGGCCAGCTGAACGCAGAAAAATCCAACGCCGTTCTAGTGACCACCTGGTTCTCCGGGACAGGCAAGGTGATGGAAGATGTCTATGTCGGCCGCGATCATGCGCTGAACCCTGATGAGTATTTCATCATCGTCGTCGACCAGATTGGCAGCGGCGTGTCGTCGTCTCCACAGAACACGCCAGCCCCACAATCCATGGCCAAGTTTCCGAAGGTGCGGATCGGCGACGACGTGCAAGCCCAGCACAAGCTCGTCACCGAGCATTTCGGTATAGAGCGCCTGGCTCTGATTGTGGGCGGGTCGATGGGCGGACAACAGGTCTATGAATGGGCGGTGCGCTATCCTGATATGGTGGCACGCGCCGCGCCGATCGCCGCAACGGCTCGCATCTCCCACCATCAGGTCATCTTTGTCGACGCTTGCGCAGACGCGCTGATGTCCGATCCCGCCTGGAACGGCGGCTGGTATGAAAACGGGCTTGATGTACGAAACGGCATGGACCGTCTGGCCAGAATCGTTGCGACCTTGGGATGGTCCCCGCAATTCTATCAGGAAGAGCGCTGGCGAAGCGTGCTTGGGCTGTCGTCCCCTGATGACTTCATTAACGGGGTGATGAAGGCGTATTTCGAGCCAATGGATCCAAACGTGCTGCTCTGCGAGATGTGGAAGTGGCAGAGGGCGGATGTCTCACGCCACGCCGGGGGCGACCTTCCTGCTGCGCTTAGGCGGATCACAGCTAGGACCTACGTCATGCCGATCAGCCACGATATGTTTTTCCCGATGCATGAATGCGAGGCAGACTGCTCCCTGATCGAGGGCGCGGAACTGAAGGTCATTCACACGCCGGAAGGCCACATGGGCCTGAACGGATTTGAACCTGGATACATGGGCCAGGTGGATGAGCATTTGAGGGCTCTTCTCAAGAGCTGAGACCAACAACCGGGACGTACTGCTTGAGCTCACGCGGGCGACATCGGCGCGGGAACGGGGGAGGCATGTTCCAGAAAGGGAGAAGGGCATGGGAAACCACACCTGCGACACGCTCCGCATCAGCGGCGCGACCAAGACTTATGCTGCGCAATCAGGCGCTGTCCACGCGCTACAGGACGTGGACATGACCGTCGAGCCCGGCGAGTTCATCTCCGTCGTGGGACCATCTGGCTGCGGCAAGACAACCTTGCTCTGGTCCATTGCTGGCCTCCACCAGTTGAGTGGCGGCCGGATCCACCTGGGCGAGGACGAGATCAGACGGCCGCATCCGAGCGTAGGCATGATGTTCCAAGAGGCAAATCTGCTTCCTTGGCGCACCATACAGCAGAACATCGCGTTCCCGTTTGAACTGCGGCGGATGAAGCCGGACAGGGATAGGATCGAGGCGTTGCTCGATCGTGTCGGCCTTGGCGGCTTTAGCGAGAAGATGTCACGCGAGCTTTCCGGTGGCATGCAACAGCGCGCCTCGATTGTGCGCGCGCTTGCCAATGACCCTGACGTTCTCCTGATGGACGAGCCCTTCGGCGCGCTCGATGCCTTCACCCGCGACGAGATGAACAAGCTGGTTGAGGAAATCTGGATCGAGGCGCGCAAGACCGTGATCCTGATCACCCATTCTATCGCCGAGGCCGTCTTCCTCTCTGACAAGGTCTACGTGATGAGCGCCCGGCCGGGCCGCATCTCGCGTATCGTCGACGTTCCGTTCGAACGGCCGCGTCCGCTGGAACTCATGGAAACACGTGAGTTCTTCGACCTCGTCAACGACATCAAATCCGACATCAAGCATCAGGCGCCGCCTGCAAAGCGCGCGACCTCCTCGAGGTAACCATGACCGACATGACCCATAGTACAGATCTGCCAACGGGAGGCACCAGCCTTTCCGGCGCGACGGGAATAGTCAGCGGCATGGGCGGCCAAGGTGTGCGCGAAATTGTTGCGATCCTTGGCGTCGCGATCCTCGTTATCGGCGGTGGCGAATTCCTGCTGCGCTACTTCAACGTACCTCAGTTCATCCTGCCGGCGCCGTCGACCATAGCTGCCGTCTTCGGCTCGCCTGAGATCGGGACGATCGCGCAGCACTATGGCTACACGCTGTTCGAGCTGTTTTCCGGCTACGCCATCGGCGCCTCGATCGGGTTGGTGCTTGCCGCCGTCATCACCCAGTTTCCATTCGTGGAGAAGGTGATCACTCCCTACATTCTCCTTCTGGTGACGACGCCGATGCTGGCGCTGGTGCCGCTGCTGATCCTGAACTTCGGTTTTGGCTACACGCCGCGCGTCATCGCCGTCGCGCTGGCCTCTGGGCCGATGGTGATGATCAATGCAGCGACCGGGTTCAGGCGGGTCGATGCGGGCAAGATCGCGCTCGCACGATCATATGGCGCCAGCACCTTGCAGATATTCACGAAGATCCGAATCCCCATGGCCATGCCGATGGTCATCGTCGGTCTGATGATCGGAGCAATCTTCGGGATGATCACAGCAGTCGGTGCCGAAATGTCGGGAGGTGGGTTCGGGATCGGCAGTCGCGTGACCACCTACTCATTGACGCTGCGGATGCCCGAGTTCTTTGCCTGCATCCTGATCCTCGCGCTTACAGGCATCGCGATCTACGCCTTCTTCTTCTGGCTCGGAAAGAAGCTCGCTGGCTGGGAGAGCTGATCGGCCGGCGGGAATGACCGCGCCCGCCAGCGCCAACTGACAGCGGTCTTTCTGCTAAGGGAGGACATGTAATGACAACGACCAATATTTCGCGCCGCAGGCTGCTCCAGTTGGGGGCAGGCGGCTTGGTGACGAGTGCGGTACTGGGAGGCAGCCTGTTCAAACCGGGCATCGCATTCGCCAAGCCCTATGGCTCACCTTTCAACTGGATTTCGCCGCGCGGGACCATCGAGGTGATGGACGACTATCCCTACTGGGTGGCGAAGGAGATGGGCTATTTCGGCGACCTGGGGACCGAGACGGCTATGCAGCCGGGGCCGTCGGATGGCACCGCGGTGGTCAAGTTCCTCGCTGTGGAACAGGCTGACATCGGTTTCCCGTCGCCGGGCGTGCTTTCCTATGCTGTCAACAGCGGGATGGATCTGGTCTCGGTCTTCGGAAGCGGCAATCTCGACCTCTTCAACTTTGCCTTCCGCAAAGGAGAGGGCGTGCAGGAACTTGCCAAGCTCGAGGGCAAGACGGTGCTGCTCGGGTCAGCCGCCTGGCAGTCGATCTGCGATCCGATGTTCGCAGCTGTCGGCGTTGACCCGAAGTCGATCAAGTATGTCGAGGCTGGCTGGCCGACTTGGACGACGGCCTTGGCGAGCGGGCAGGGTGATGCCTGCCTGGCTTGGGAAGGGTTGCGCGCCGACCTTTTGGCCAAGGGGCTCGATTTCGAATACTGGCTCGGCATGCGCGGCTCACCGCTGCCGTCAAACTCGCTGGTCGTTCGGCGTTCTGATATTGAGGACCAGGACCGCCGCCATTTCCTCGCGCAATACCTCAAGGGTTGGGCCATGGGCAGCGAGTTCGCCGACCGCAATCCGCGTGCCGCCGCCGACATCGTCTTCAAGGCGCTGCCGACGACCAAGGCAAACTACGGTCCGCGCTATGGCACCGAGAGCCTCATGCAAATCCATCGCACCTTCAAGGGAGACATGGCGAAGCGGAAAGGTTGGGGCGAGCACGACATCCAAAGTTGGGACAGCTTCTTCAAGATCCTGAAGAAGATCGGCCAGTCGTCGATAGACATCGACACCGAGAGGTTCGTAACCAACGCCTTCATCGCCGATGCCAACAACTTCGACGCGGCCGCGGTGCATGCCGATGCCGACAAATACGTCCTGCCCGAAGATCTGGCCTCTATCGACATGGCGAAGGTCGAGTCCAGCTTCTATGGCAACGTCATCAACTGACGCGACACAGACCGAGACTTGCCTCGGGCACCTCAAACAAGCCGACGGATTGCATTCCGTCGGCTTCCCTTCACCGTTAAAGTCCCGCTGTGACGGCGACATAGACGAACATCGGGTGAGCCGGAAACGCATCGCCCAGGCCAAGCGGATGGTAGGACATGAAGCACTTCATCAACAACAAAGAAGACATCGTCCAAGAGGCGATCGACGGACTTGTCGCGACCTCGGGCGGTCGCCTCAAGCGGCTCGACGGCTATCCGTACATTCGCGTCGTCATGCGCGGCGACTGGGACAAGTCGCGGGTCGCGGTTGTCTCTGGTGGCGGCTCCGGACACGAGCCAGCACATGCAGGGTTTGTAGGGCCGGGGATGCTGACGGCGGCCGTCTGCGGCGATGTCTTTGCCTCTCCCTCGGTCGAGGCCGTCCTGGCGGGAATACTAGCTGTAACAGGGGAGGCGGGCTGCCTTTTGGTGGTCAAGAACTACACCGGTGACCGTCTGAATTTTGGGCTGGCGGCGGAGCGTGCACGCGCATCCGGTCTGAAGGTCAACATGGTGATCGTTCAGGACGACGTGGCCATTCCCGATCTGTCGCGCCCGCGAGGTGTGGCGGGGACGCTGCTGGTACACAAGATCGCCGGCGCGGTGGCGGAATCCGGTGGTGACCTTGAAGCCGTCACGCAGGCTGCAAGGCGGGTTGTGGCTGGCGTGATGAGCATCGGCATGTCCTTGGACACGTGCAGTATGCCGGGCTCGACCAAAGAACCGAGAATTGCGCCCGGTGAAATCGAACTGGGACTTGGCATTCATGGCGAGCCCGGCGCCCAGCACATTCCCTATGAGGGCGCACGGCAGGCTATGGCTGCAGCCATTGGCAAGCTTTCACCTCGGGTCGCTAACGGTCGACGCTATGTTGCTGTGTTGAACAATCTGGGCAGCTCGACGGGGCTGGAAATGGCTGTCCTCGCCGACGAGCTTAGACGATCGGAAGTAGGGGATCGGATCAGCCACATCATTGGGCCCGCTTCGATGATGACCGCCCTCGACATGCATGGCTTCTCGGTGACGCTCTACCCCATATCAGGAGAAGACGAGACCTTGCTGGCGGCGGAGACGCCGCTCCGGGCCTGGCCGGGTCTCAACAGGATGGATGCTCCTGGTCTGCTTCCGCTGCCAGACGGACTTTCTCCCATCAAGTCGACGCCTTCCCGCGATTCAAAAACCGAGGCGTTCCTCAGGAAATGCTGCGAGGTCCTGATTGCATCTGAAGCTGATCTCAACCATCTGGACCTTCAGGCTGGCGACGGCGACACCGGGACGACACTTGCGACCGCGGCGCGTGCCTTGATCGAGGCTTTCGGGCGCTTACCGTTGGCGGATCACACCCAGCTCTATCGCGCTATTGGCCAGGAGCTCAGCCAGACCATGGGCGGGTCCTCAGG
>NZ_JBFUIP010000080.1:0-25568 GCF_056401815.1 Aminobacter sp. P4_D5
TTTCTCGACCGCTGCATCAGGGTGAGCGTCGGGCTCGACCACGAGATCGACATTTTCGCCGAGGAATTGCCCGGYGCAATTGCCGCCGCGCGCGGCTGAACCGGCACACAAAGCCTGAATTGATCGGCGGCGCGGCAGAGCCCGCGCCGCCCTCACCCACAATCGTCATCGACGCCCCTTGAATTAATTAAACGTTCGTTTTATTAATTATGCCATTCGGGAGGAATGGCTGAATGGCGCGAACGGCTGGTTCGGACGGCGAAAGAACCGAAGCTGCAATCCGCGACGCAGCGGTGCAGCTGATCGCGCGCCATGGCTATGAGGCCGTGACGATGCGCCAGCTCGCCGCCGAAGTCGGCGTCCAGGCGGCGGCGCTCTACCGCTACTTTCCGACCAAGGAAGATTTGCTCCACACGCTGATGCGCGAGCACATGGAGTTGCTGGCCGCCACTTGGCAAAGCGCACGCCCCGACAATGACGATCCGGTCGCTCGATTGACCGCCTTTGTCGCCAATCACATCCGTTTCCACGTCGAACGCCGCCACGCCACCCATGTCTCGAACATGGAGTTGCGCAGCCTTTCGCGAGATAATCTGACGAGCATCCTCAAGCTCCGCACCGCCTATGAGAAGGAGCTCAGGACCATCCTGCGCGACGGCGCGGACGCTGGCGTGCTGGAGGTCGACGACACCGGACTTACCGCCATGGCGATCATCCAGATGATCACCGGCGTCATCGTCTGGTTTCGTCCCGATGAAAGACTGTCGGTCGACGAAGTGACCGCTACTTATCTGGCCATGACCATGCGCCTGACGGGTGCCAGGCCAAACACGGAGGACCGGCATGTACGACAAGACGCTGAACTTCGGGCTTGGTGAAGATATCGACAGCCTGCGCGAGATGGTGCGGCGCTTCGCACAGGAGCGCATTGCGCCGATTGCCGCCGACATCGACCGCGACAACGAATTTCCCGCGCATCTGTGGCAGGAGCTTGGCGCGCTCGGACTGCTCGGCATCACCGCCGAAGGCGAGTATGGCGGCTCGGAGATGGGCTATGTCGCCCATGTCGTGGCGGTGGAGGAGATTTCCCGCGCCTCGGCCTCAGTCGGCCTGTCATACGGTGCGCATTCCAACCTGTGCGTAAACCAGATCAAGCGCTGGGGCACTCCGGAGCAGAAGGCAAAGTACCTGCCCAAGCTGTGTTCGGGCGAAAATGTCGGCGCGCTCGCCATGTCGGAGAGCGGATCGGGGTCGGATGTGGTGTCGCTCAGGCTGAAGGCCGAAAAACGCAACGACCGCTACGTGCTCAACGGTTCCAAGATGTGGATCACCAATGGCCCCGACGCCGACACGCTGGTGGTCTATGCCAAGACCGATCCGGACCGGAAATCGCGCGGCATCACCGCCTTCATCATCGAAAAGACAATGAAGGGATTTTCCGTCGCGCAAAAACTCGACAAGCTCGGCATGCGCGGCTCGAACACCGGCGAGCTGGTGTTCGAGAACGTCGAGGTGCCATTTGAAAACGTACTGCATGAGGAAGGGCTCGGCGTCGAAGTCTTGATGTCGGGGCTCGATTATGAGCGCGTGGTGCTGGCCGGTGGGCCGATCGGCATCATGGCGGCGTGCCTGGATGTGGCGGTGCCCTACGTGCACGACCGCAAGCAGTTCGGCCAGCCCATCGGCGAGTTCCAGCTCGTCCAGGGAAAGCTTGCCGACATGTATTCGACGATGAATGCCGCCCGCGCCTATGTCTATGCCGTGGCCGCTGCCTGCGACCGGGGCCAGACAACGCGCAAGGACGCGGCGGGCTGCGTATTGTTTGCTGCGGAAAAGGCGACGCAATGCGCACTCGATGCGCTGCAGCTGCTCGGCGGCAACGGCTACATCAACGACTACCCGACAGGCCGATTGCTGCGCGATGCAAAACTCTATGAGATCGGCGCCGGCACAAGCGAGATCAGGCGCTGGCTGATCGGCCGCGAGATCATGGCGGAAGGGGCGTGACCTCGATTTGCCGCAAACTTAGAAGAATGGCATAATTTCACGTTCTGCCACAGATCGAGGTTTATGCCATGACTGAGCCAGAGACACCCAAGGGTTTCGCCGAAGAACCGCAGCAGTTCGAAGGGCTGGAAACGGGCCTCGCGTCAGTCGAATATGTCAGGCTGAAGATTGGTGACGGCGGCCGCATCGTCATACCGGCGGGAATGCGCGCGGCGATGTTCGTCAAACCCGGTGACACCGTAACTGCGCGTGTCGTCGATGGAGAGTTTCGTATCGTCTCGCCTGCCGTGGCCTTAAAGCGGGTTCAAGCGGAGGCACGGAAGTTCAAGGCGAAAAACCCCGATGCGAGCGTGGTCGACGAGTTCATCGCAGAACGACGCGAGGAGGCCCGTCGAGAGACCGAAGAAGCCAACACTTGGCGCAGGGAGCGCGGCTTGCCTCCGCTGGAGGCCGAGTGAGTGGCTACGTCMTCGACTCCTCGGCGATCTTGGCGGTTCTGCTCGGTGAAAACGGCCGCGACCTGGCAGCTGATCTGGCGAAGGATTCGCTTATGTGCAGCGTGAATCTTGCCGAAGTCGTCACCAAGTGCGTTGAGTACGCTTATCCAGAGGACATCGCGTTACAGTATGTGAGGGACAGCAATATCGAGATCGTCGCCTTCGATGCCGAACTCGCAATTCTCGCTGGCAGGCTGCGCAAGAATTGCGGCAAAGGCGTGCTTTCGCTCGGAGATCGAGCGTGCATCGCTACGGCTGCGAGACATCAAGGAACTGCCGTCACAGCCGATCGTATCTGGTCCACCTTGGACCTCGGCTGCCAAATCGAACTGATCCGCTAGGTCGAAGCAATGCTGGACTTCACCGAAATTACGAGGCTAGTGCGTTAGATTCGTCACCCCACCATGACTGCTTTGCGCCTCGGGCGCGGCCGCGCATGGGTATCACTCCAAGAGGAAAAATGCCGACGCTTAGCTCCCAGATCTCGCCTTCCTCCGAAAGCTTCAAGTCCAATGCCGCGCGCCTGCGAACGCTGGTGGCTGACATCAGCGAGAAGGCTGCAACGGTGGAGCGCGGCGGTTCGGAGGACGCGCGCAAGCGGCACGCCTCGCGTGGAAAGCTGTTGCCGCGCGAACGCCTGGCGCAACTGCTCGACGCCGGCTCGCCTTTCCTTGAGGTCGGCCAGTTCGCCGCCTGGGGGCTTTATGGCGGCGACATCGCATCGGCCGGGCTGATCGCGGGCATCGGTCGGGTTGAAGGCACCGAGGTCATGGTGGTGGTCAACGACGCCACGGTGAAGGGCGGSACCTACTWCCCGMTGACGGTGMAGAAGCACCTGCGCGCGCARGAGATCGCSCTGCAGAACAATCTGCCCTGCATCTAYCTCGTYGATTCCGGCGGSGCGAACCTGCCCAACCAGGACGAGGTTTTTCCCGACCGCGATCACTTCGGCCGCATCTTCTTCAACCAGGCCAACATGTCGGCCGCCGGCATTCCGCAGATCGCCTGCGTCATGGGTTCGTGCACGGCGGGCGGCGCGTATGTGCCGGCGATGTCGGACGAAACGATCATGGTACGCAACCAGGCGACCATCTTCCTGGCCGGTCCGCCATTGGTGAAAGCGGCGACGGGCGAAGACGTGAGTGCCGAGGAACTGGGCGGTGCCGACCTGCACACGCGCGTCTCCGGCGTCGCCGACCACTACGCAGTGGACGACGAGCACGCGCTGGCGATTGTCAGGCGCATCGTCAAAAACCTGAATCGGAAGAAGGACATCGGGCTCGTCTTGAAAAAAGCGATTCCGCCTGTTCATGCGCCGGAAGAGGTTTATGGCGTGATTCCCGCCGACCTGCGCCAGCCTTACGACGTGCGCGAGGTGATCGCGCGCGTGGTCGACGGCTCCGAGTTCGACGAGTTCAAGCAGAATTACGGCACGACGCTGGTGACGGGCTTCGCTCATATCCACGGCATGCCGGTCGGCATCATCGCCAACAATGGCGTGCTGTTTTCCGAGAGCGCTCTCAAGGGCGCGCATTTCATCGAGCTGTGCTGCCAGCGCAAGATCCCGCTGGTGTTCCTGCAGAACATCACGGGTTTCATGGTGGGGGCGAAATACGAGGCCGGCGGCATCGCCAAGGACGGCGCCAAGCTGGTGACAGCGGTGGCGACGGCACAGGTTCCGAAGGTCACGGTCATCATCGGCGGCTCGTTCGGGGCCGGCAATTATGGCATGTGCGGGCGGGCCTACTCGCCGCGCTTCCTGTGGATGTGGCCGAACGCGCGCATCTCGGTGATGGGCGGCGAGCAGGCAGCAACGGTGCTCGCCATGGTCAAGCGAGAGGGCATCGAGCGCAAGGGCGGCACCTGGTCGAAGCAAGAGGAGGCCGAATTCCGGGCGCCGATCCTCGAAAAATACGAGCGCGAAGGCCACCCGCTCTATTCGTCGGCACGGCTGTGGGACGACGGCATCATCGACCCGGCGCGGACGCGCGAGGTGCTGGCGCTCAGCCTGTCCGCCGCGCTCAACGCGCCGGTGGCCGACACCAAGTTCGGCGTGTTCAGGATGTGATGGGGGATCAAGCAATGTTTTCGAAAATCCTCATCGCCAATCGTGGCGAAATCGCCTGCCGCGTCATCCGCACGGCCCGCAAGATGGGTGTGAAGACGGTTGCCGTTTATTCGGACGCGGACGCGCGCGCGCTGCATGTGTCGATGGCCGACGAGGCCGTGCACATCGGTGGCTCGCCGGTGGCCGAGAGCTATCTGCGCGGCGACGTCATCATCACGGCTGCCAAGGCGACCGGTGCCGAGGCGATCCATCCGGGCTATGGCTTTCTGTCGGAAAACCCCGATTTCGTCGACCAGGTGACGCAAGCCGGCCTCGTTTTCATCGGGCCGTCGGCGGATTCGATCCGCGCCATGGGCCTCAAGGATGCCGCCAAGCGGCTGATGGAAAAGGCCGGCGTGCCGGTGGTTCCCGGCTATCACGGCGAAGCGCAGGAGATCGTCATCCTCGCCACCAAGGCGCGCGAGATCGGCTATCCCGTGCTGATCAAGGCCCGCGCCGGTGGCGGCGGCAAGGGCATGCGTCGTGTCGACCATCCAGATGAGTTTCCCGACGCGCTGTCGGGCGCGCGGCGCGAGGCCAAGGCCGCTTTCGGCGACGACCGGGTGCTGGTCGAAAAATATGTCGACAAGCCGCGCCATATCGAGGTGCAGGTGTTCGGCGACAATTTTGGCAATGCAGTGCATTTGTTCGAGCGCGACTGCTCGGCCCAGCGTCGCCACCAAAAGGTGATCGAGGAAGCCCCTGCCCCCGGCATGACGCCGGAGCTGCGCGCGGCGATGACCGAGGCCGCAGTGAAAGCGGCCAAGGCAATCGGATATTCGGGTGCTGGAACGATCGAGTTCATCGTCGATGCCTCGGACGGGCTCAAGCCCGATCGCTTCTGGTTCATGGAGATGAACACGCGGCTTCAGGTCGAACATCCGGTGACCGAGATGGTGACAGGCGTCGACCTTGTCGAGTGGCAGCTCCGGGTCGCCTCCGGCGAGGAACTGCCTTTGGCGCAGGACGGCATCGGGCTTGATGGCCATGCCTTCGAAGCAAGGCTCTATGCCGAAGACCCGGCCAAGGGCTTTCTGCCGGCGATCGGCACGCTGCATCATCTCAGTTTCCCGACCGAAACGGCTGCGGGCACCGAGATCCGTGTGGAAACAGGCGTGCGCCAAGGCGACGCCATTTCACCCTTCTACGACCCGATGATTGCCAAGGTGGTGACGCACGGGCCGGACCGAGCCACCGCACTCGACGCGCTGGCCGATGCGGTCTCGCGCACTGAGGTGGCGGGATCGACCACTAATGCAGCGTTCCTGGCAGCTCTTGCCCGCGACCCGGACTTCGCTTCAGGCGATGTCGACACCGGCCTTATCGGCCGAAAGCAGGACGAACTCACCACGACTGCCGCACCCGGCAGCCGGGCCATCGCGCTCGCCGCCTTGGCGGCGACCGGAGCAACGGCATCGGTTGCCTCGGACGATCCGTGGTCGGGGCTGACCGGCTACGCCCATTTCAACCCGCTGGCACGGCGGGCAACGCTGTCGTTTAGCGGTGCGGAGATCGTGGCCCACATCACGGCGCGACCGGACGGGCGTTTCGACGTCAGGCCGGAAGGCGGAGAGGCCTTTGTGCTTGCTGCAGGGACAACAAACGCCGGCGCAACTGTTGCCGCCTGGCCCGGCCACATCACTGTGTTCGAGAACGGCCGCTCCTTCGACTTCGTCATCAGCGATCCGTTCGCACGTGCTGCCGAGATCGGCGAAGGCACATCGAGCATGCGGGCGCCGATGCCGGGCCTGGTGAAGCTTGTGCGCGCCGCCAAGGGCGACAAGGTGAGCAAGGGCCAGCCGCTGCTGGTGCTAGAAGCGATGAAGATGGAACACACCATCACCGCCACCCATGATGGTTTGATCAGCGAGATCGCCACCGAAGGCGCGCAGGTGACGGATGGAACAGTGCTGGTGCGTTTCGAAGAATAACCGGCACCATTGCGATTTGTGCATAAGAGATCAGCCCGAAAATCGGTTTCGATTTTCGGGCTGATGTTTTAGTGCTGCATTGCAGCAATCATAGACAGGCGAGCCCGTGACTGACACCAACAGCGATGCCGTACCGCACAGGCAGTACGAAGATGTGCTGGCGCTGCTGACAGGCACGATGCTGGTGGCGCTGGGGCTGGTGCTCTACACCCATGCCGGGCTGATCACAGGAAGCTCCGCCGGGCTTGCGCTGCTCATCCAGTATGTCACCGGCTATGGCTTTGGTGCCGTGTTCTTCGTCATCAACCTGCCGTTCTACTACCTCGCGGTGAAGCGCATGGGCTGGCCGTTCGCGCTGCGCACATTCGCTACGGTGGCCCTGATTTCGGTTCTGTCGCAGCTGACGCCCAACTGGATCGGCATCGGGCATCTGAACCCGCTCTATGCGGCTGTTGCCGGCGGCGGCCTGATGGGCATGGGCCTTTTGGTGCTGTTTCGCCATCGTGCCGGGCTCGGCGGCTTCAACATACTGGCGCTCTACTTGCAAGATCATCATGGCATCCGCGCCGGCTATTTCCAGCTCGCGGTCGACCTCACGATCCTGATCGTGTCGCTGTTTTACATTGAACTCGACAAGGTCGCACTATCGGTGGTGGGGGCTGCGGTGCTCAACCTGATCATCGCCATCAACCACCGCCCCGGCCGCTATGTCGGCATGAGCTGAGCGGAAACGAAAAAGCCGCGCCAGGCGGCGCGGCCTTCTCCTTAGCGATTGTCTGGCCGATCAGTTCGCAGTCGGCTGCTTTGTCTTCCTGAGATAGGGCAGCACGCGCTCGAACGAGCCGAAACGCTTGATGGCGTCCTCGTCCGACACGGCGGCTGTGACGATGACGTCGTCGCCCTGTTTCCACTGCACCGGGGTCGCGACCTGATACTTGGCGGTCAGCTGGATCGAATCCAGCGCGCGCAGGATCTCGTCGAAGTTGCGGCCGGTCGACATCGGGTAGGTCAGGGTCAGCTTGACCTTCTTGTCGGGGCCGATGACGAACACCGAGCGCACGGTGGCGTTGTCGGCGGGCGTGCGCCCTTCCGAGCTGTCGCCGGCACTTGCCGGCAGCATGTCGTAGAGCTTGGCCACCGCAAGCGTGGGATCGCCGATCATCGGATAATCGACCTTGTTGCCCGACAGCTTTTCGATGTCGGCCTTCCATTTGTGGTGGTTTTCGACCGGATCGACCGAAATGCCGATCATCTTGGCATTACGCTTGGCGAAATCCGCCTTCAGCCCGGCCATATAGCCGAGTTCGGTGGTGCAGACCGGGGTGAAATCCTTGGGATGGGAAAAGAGGACCGCATAACCGTCGCCGATCCAGTCGTGGAAGTTGATCGGGCCTTCCGTGGTGTCGGCTTTGAAGTCTGGGGCGGTGTCATTGATACGAAGGCTCATAGTCGGTTCCTCCTGAATTCGACGCACACTTTCCGCCGGCCAGAACGGCCCAAGTTCGGCGCCCGTGTGCGAATGCGCCATCTTGCGCCAAGCCCGCGAAAACGACAATGGCCGGGACATGCCCGGCCATTGAAAGCAACAATCCGAAATCTAGCTTACTGCTTGATCGGCGCGTACTTGCCGTCATGCCACTGGTTGATGTCGTAGCTGGCGTTCTTGAGGTCGCCCTTCTCGTCGAAGACGACGTCGCCGACAACGGTGCTGATCGGCTTCCCGTCCTTCAGCGCCTCGGCGACCTTGATCGGATCGTCGGTGCCCGCACGCTCGATGCCCTGCGCGAAGGCCTGGATCGTGGCGTAGGAGAACAGCGTGAAGCCTTCCGGCACGAAACCGCCGGCCTTGATCTTCTCGATCGCTTCCTTGGCTTCGGGCTTGGCCTGCGGATCGGACGGGAACACGAACATCGTGCCCTCACCGGCGGGGCCGGCGATCTGCCAGAATTCCGGCGAGGCGATCGAGTCGGGCATGATCAGCTGGAACTTGAAGCCCTGCTCGGCCGACTGGCGCAGGATGAGGCCGGCTTCGGGGTGGTAGCCACCGAAATAGACCACGTCGGCCTTCAGTTCCTTGAGCTTGGTGACGAGCGCCGAATAGTCCTTTTCGCCGGCATTGATGCCTTCGTAGAGGATTTCCGTGAGGCCGCCGGTGTTCATGGTCTTTCGGACGGCGTCGGCCACGCCCTGGCCGTAGGCGCTCTTGTCGTGCAGCACGACGACGTTCTTGCCCTTGTACTTCTCGGCGATCCATGGCCCGATGAAGGCACCCTGGGCGTCGTCGCGCGTATAGAGGCGCATGATCGTCGACCAGCCCTTGGCGGCAGCGTCGTCGGTCATGATCGGGTTCGACGAGGCCGGCGACATCATCAGCGCGCCGCTCTCGGCATAGACGGCGGAAGCCGGGATGCTCGAGCCCGAGCAGGCATGGCCGTCGATGAACTTGATGCCATTGGCAACGATGCGGTTGGCGACCGAAACCGCCTGCTTGGGATCGCAGACGTCGTCTTCAACCGAAAGCTTGAGCTGGCGGCCCATGACGCCGCCCTTTTCGTTGATCGCCTTGACCGCCGCTTCGGCGCCCTGTTTGAACTGGTCACCGATATTGGCGAGCTGGCCGGTCATCGGGCCGACCACCGCAATACCGATATCTTCTGCGAATGCCACACTGGCGCTGAGCGACAGCGCGAGCAATGCGCCAATAGAACGTTTCAAATGCATTGGTTCCTCTCCCTTGGACGCGAAGGACATGCCGGATTCGCGCCACACGTACAATCATCGAAAGCTGTCAGCACGGCCATGACTTGTCTTGGCGCATAGGCAGCAGGATATTGTGCCTGCACGTGCTTATGCAACCCGGCGACAAGCCGCCAGTTCAATTCTAAAACGAAAAAGCCGCGCCGATCTTGTATCGATCGGTCGCGGCCTTTTTCGTGGAAACTCCGCGAGGCGTCTTTGGCCTTCTCAGGAGTTCGCCTGCCCTGTTTGTTTTCTTTCTTGCGCGCCTCGCCCGTCCTTCAGACCGTCGCGCTCTTTTTGTTGGAAGCCGCCATGAAGGCGACCTCGATCTTCCCCCCGGAAGCAGAAGCTATCAGTGCATCGTCATCCATTCGCGCGCTTCGCGCAGCGCCTTGACGATGTCGAGCTTGGACATCGAGCCGGACAGCTCCGAGCGCAGCTCGGCGGCGCGGGCGGAGCCCTTGATCGCAGCGATGTTGAACCATTTGTGGGCGGCGACAACGTCGACTTCGCAATCGCGGCCGGTCGCATACATCATGCCCAATTCAAGAAGAATGTCGGCCTGAGCGGTGGAACCCATCGCGCCGAAGCCAGCCTCAAAGATTTCGAAACGTGCCATTTTCTTATCCCCTGCCTGTCCCCTGAGAGCAGGCTCGGTGGTGTCCCCCGCAGCTGCCCTTTCGATGCTTTCGAGAATGCCGTGGAGCTTTGAATCCGCCGTTAAATGGCGTGCTTAACTCGAAGAAAACAAAACTAAAACAAAGGGTAAAGCTTGGAATTCATTAAGGATAGGAGTCCTTGAGCCGACTGGGATTTGCAGAAAATGCGATGAAAATTCGCTGGTGCGCGGCTAAGCCTTTGATAACCACGCGACGCATTCACGTGCTGCGATCGATGAACTTTTGGATGTCGAAGGCGCGTTTGCGCCGTCAAAAAATGCTCGCGGCTTCCCTTGCGGCACCGCTTTCGCTTTCGCGGCGGCTGCATTACGCTTACGTTTGCGTAAACGTCAGGTGTGGGAGAGCGCCATTACGCAGATATCAACCGGGAGGATTTCAATGCTTCGCAAGATGAGCCTGGCCATGGCGGCCACCTTGATGATGGCCGGTGCGGCCTATGCCGATCCGATCGAAGGCAACTGGAAGACGGAAGCCGGCTCAATCGCAGCAATCGCGTCGTGCGGCAGCAGCTTCTGCATCACGCTGAAAGACGGCAAGCACGCAGGCAAGAAGATCGGCACCTTCAACGCCGACGGCGGAAGCGCCTATTCAGGCGAGATCACCGACCCTGCCAACGACAAGACCTACAACGGCAAGGCCAGCCTCGCCGGCTCGAACCTCAAGATGAAGGGCTGCGTGCTCGGCGGGCTGATCTGCAAGACGCAGAACTGGTCGAAAATCTGAATGAGCGATGAGTAGTGAGGGAATGGCGGGCCGAAGCCGGCGCGCCACTCCCTAATTTCTACTCGCTATTCGCTATTCGCTGTTCCCTACTCGCTGCTCACGCCCTGGCCTTCTGGCCGAACAACACCTTTTGGGCTTCCTTGTCGTCGGCGAGATTGCGACGATGGTCTTCCCCGACCGCCATGCCGCGGATGACCGCCGGACGGGCCATGAGCGTTTCGAACCAGCGCTTGAGATGAGGGAAATCGTCGATTTCCTGCCCCTGGTTCTTGTAGGGCTTCACCCAGCCGATTGAAGCGATGTCGGCGATCGAATAGTCGCCKGCCAGGAATTCGCGATCGGCCAGGCGTTTGTTCATCACACCATAGAGGCGATTGACCTCATTGGTGTAGCGGTCGATGCCGTAGGCGATCTTTTCCGGCGCATACTGACGAAAGTGATGCGCCTGGCCGGCCATCGGCCCCAGGCCGCCGACCTGCCAGAACAGCCACTGATCAACCTCGGCGCGGCCACGCTCGTCGGCGGGATAGAGCTTGCCGAACTTGCGGCCGAGATATTGCAGGATCGCGCCTGACTCGAAAATCGAGATGGGCTCCCCGCCCCATTTGCCATCAGACTTCGGACCCTCGGGATCGATGATGGCCGGCATGCGGTTATTGGGTGCGATGTTGAGGAATGACGGCTCGAACTGCTCGCCCTTGCCGATGTTGACGTATTTGACCGTGTAGGGGACGCCGAGCTCCTCCAGCATGATCGAAATCTTCCAGCCGTTGGGCGTGGGCCAATAATAGAGCTCGATCGGCAATGTCTGGCTGGTCATTCCGCAGTCTCCGTTGATGTCGATACCGTGGAGATATGCGTGGGCGGGCGAAACACAACCCTGCGGACGGTCTACACGCTGTCAATAAATTTGAACCGAAGATGAACGGAGGTCTCAGAACCCGTTCAGTCGCAGCCAGGCATAGTCCGATCCATTGAAGGGGAAGACACCAATGCTCGCTCGCCGGTTCACCATCGTCTGTCTGCTCAGCGCCCTGTTCGGGATCATGTTTGCCACCCTCGTCGCCGAGACCAGCCGCCCTGCCCGCTCCTGGGAACTTACGTCTTCGAAGACGGACTGATCTGCGCCCACAAAAGCAACGACATCAACAGAGCTCCAAAAGCAAAGCCAACGCCCATGACCCGCACCGCAACCCAGATCATCAAGACCCTACGGCTCCTGCCGAGGGCTTTGCTGATCCTGATGGTTCTCGCCGCCCCGGTGCTGGCCGTGCCGCAGCTGCGTGGCGACTCGGGCTCGACCATCGAAGCCCCTGCTGCCCGCAATGGCGGCGTTGGCTTCGTCCTGCTGATCAGCTTGCAGCGTGATTAAGGGAATTAACAGGACCGCAACACGGCCCCCTCGCAGCCGTCATAATTGGTCTCTATAATAGGCCATGGAAAAGCGAATCTATCCTCAGCCCATCGAATCCATCTCCTCGCCGCTGCCGTTTCCTCGGCAGAGCTTCACCGATGCCACCGAAGCCGTGGCAGCTTTGCAGAAGCTCTATGAGCGCAACACCGCCTTCTTGCGCGAAGCCTTCGCCTCACTTGCAGCCGGCGCCGACACCAATGTGCGGTTCCGCGCCTTCTACCCGGAAGTAGGCGTCACCACGACGTCCTACTCGCAGGTCGATTCCCGCCAGGCCTACGGCCACATGCCGACGCCGGGGCATTTCTCGACAACGATCACCCGCCCGGACCTGTTTGAAAGCTACCTCACCGAGCAGTTGAAGCTGATCATGCGCAATCATGGCGTGGCGATAACCGTCTCGGAATCGACGACGCCGATCCCGCTGCATTTCGCCTTCCTCGAGGGCACACATGTCGACGGTGCCGCCGCCGACCGCATCCAGCGGCCGATCCGCGACCTGTTCGACGTGCCGGACCTCGACGGTACCGACGACCATATCGCCAACGGCACCTTCGAGATCATGCCCGGCGAATCCCGGCCGCTGGCGCCGTTCACTGCCCAGCGCATCGACTATTCGCTGCACCGGCTTGCGCACTACACGGCAACGACGCCGCAGCACTTCCAGAATTTCGTGCTGTTCACCAACTACCAGTTCTATATCGACGAGTTCGTCGTGCTGGCCCGCGAGCTGATGGCCAAGGGCGGCGGCGGCTATACGGAGTTCGTGGAACCCGGCGGCGTGGTGACGAAAGCCGGCGACACGGCGCCGTCGGCGGGAACTCCGGCGGCACGGCTGCCGCAAATGCCGGCCTACCATCTCAAGAAGCCGGGCCATGCCGGCATCACCATGGTCAATATCGGCGTCGGCCCGTCCAACGCCAAGACCATCACCGACCACATCGCGGTGCTCAGGCCGCATGCCTGGCTAATGCTCGGCCACTGTGCCGGCCTGCGCAACACCCAGGCCCTCGGCGACTATGTGCTGGCGCATGCCTATGTGCGCGAGGACCACGTGCTCGACGACGACCTGCCGGTATGGATTCCGATCCCGCCGCTGGCCGAGGTGCAGGTGGCATTGCAGGAGGCGGTCGCCGAGGTGACCGGGCTATCCGGCTACGACCTCAAGCGCATCATGCGCACGGGAACCGTGGCGACCATCGACAACCGCAACTGGGAACTGCGCGACCAGCGCGGCCCGGTGCAGCGCCTGTCGCAGTCGCGCGCGATTGCGCTCGACATGGAATCAGCGACGATCGCTGCCAACGGCTTCCGCTTCCGCGTGCCCTACGGCACGCTGTTGTGCGTTTCCGACAAGCCGCTGCATGGCGAACTCAAGCTGCCGGGCATGGCGACGGAATTCTACAAGCGGCAGGTGGCGCAGCATCTGACCATCGGCATACGCGCCATGGAAAAGCTCGCTGAAATGCCCAATGAGCGGCTGCATTCGCGCAAGCTGCGCAGCTTCGCCGAAACGGCGTTCCAGTAACGCTGGGTTCCAGTAACGCTGGGTTCCGTCGCGCCTGCAAGCTGCGGGCGCGACTGCTATTGCCCGTTGACGAAGCCGAGGATCAGGCGGTGGACGTTGCCGCCGTCGCCGAGTTCGATGCGGTCGAAGTCGCGGCTTTTCTCGCGTTGCGCCAAAGACGCTTCCGACAGCGGCTTGATGATCTCCTGCCTGACCTTCTTGCAGTTCGGGTCGTTGGCAACGGACACGCCAATCGTCGTCTTTTCGATTGTTGCCACCATGTCCTTGATCATCTGGCCATGCACCAGCTCATGGCGCCGGACGCCTTCGTAAAAGACATCCCAGCGCTGCTGCAGATCGGCCGGCAAGCGGCCGGACGGTTTGGGCAAGGTATAGGTGATGATGAGCTTGGGCTTGGCCGAGACCAGCGTGCAGGCGCCGACTTGCGGCTCGTATTTGCGCTGCCAGGTGAGCTTGAAATTGGTGTGGGCGATGGCGCGCCCCATACCGGCTTGCGGCCCGCGCTCGCCGATCGAGGCATAAAGCTCAGCCGCCGTGGTGCCCGATATGGCGTAAGTCTTGACCTGTTCGATGGTCTGGCCTTCGGCGCGGGCGCCCGATGAAACGGCAGCGAGCACGACCGCGCATGCCCGCAGCCAATGATGGGCGGCTTTGTTCATTCCATTCTCCGCAAGGCAGTTGCTGCGTCCACGAAAGACAGCCGTGGACACTGGTGAGCCGTTCGGCCCATCGGTCTCACGGTTCGTATCGCATTTCAACTGAGGTTGCCGGCACGACTACGCCAAATGGTATTGCTTGGGTCACTTTGCAGCGACGATCAAGCGGCACATAATCGATCATCAATGGGCCGCAATTCTGGCGACATGAAGCTGCTATGACGACCATGGCTTTTTACAATTCAGGCAAGATTGCCTGTTTTTTGGTGATGATGCTTGTTTCGCTGCCGCTGGTGGCGGGGTTTTTCGGCAACTGGCATCCAGCACTCGATTCATTCGCCCATTTCCGGGTGCATCTGGCCGTGCTGATGATGCTGGCTGCGGTGCCGCTGCTGTTCACGTCGCTGCGCTGGCAGGCGATTGCCGCACTCGCGTTCGGCGCGGCAGCGCTTTCGACGACCTCCAGCGCGCTTCCCCTGCCGGGCCTCGGACCGGTGCATGCGGGGATCCAGCCGCGCGCCGAAAATCGGCCGATCTACAAGATGCTGCAGATGAACCTGCGCTACGACAACGCCTATCCCGAAAAGGTGCTGTCGCTGGTCGGCCGGATGCAGCCTGACGTGATCACCTTCGAAGAAATGTCGGAAATGTGGAAGGGCAAGCTGCAACCGCTGTTTGCCCRCTATCCCTACCGCATGCTTTGTGGCTATCCGAACAACGTGTTCGGGGTTGCGATCCTGTCGCGCCGGCCATTTGCCGAAGGTACCCAGCCGCAATGTTTCGGCAACGGCGCGCTCGCAATCGCCAGGGTCGATTTCGGTGGACGGGCGACCGATGTTGCCGCCCTTCACCTTGGCTGGCCGTGGCCTTTCGAGCAGTCGCGGCAGGTGACCAAAATGAGCAGCGATTTTGCCTCGCTCTCCGACAACGCGTTGCTAGGCGGCGATTTCAATGCCACGCCCTGGAGCGCGACCGTGTCGCGCGTGGCCAAGGCTGGCGGGCTGACGCTGATGCCTGCCGCCGGCCGCACCTGGCTGAGCTTCTCCTTGCCTGAATTCATGCGTTTTGCCGGGCTGACCATCGACCATGTCATGGCCAAGGGCGACGTCGTGGTGCACTCGGTGACGATGGGCGAGGACGCCGGTTCGGACCACCGGCCGCTATTGGTCGAATTCTCGTTCCGCGATGCGCCCACACCTTCCGAAGACGCCGAAACCGAGACGGTGTCTTCGCAGACCGGCACAACGCCGCGCGGATAAGCAAACGGCCCGAAAATCGCGATGATTTCCGGGCCGTTGCAACTGTCAGAGCGCGATAGCGCGCGCAATCACATATTCGGATAGACCGGCCCTTCGCCGCCCTGCGGCGGCACCCAGTTGATGTTCTGGTTGGGGTCCTTGATGTCGCAGGTCTTGCAGTGGACGCAGTTCTGCGCGTTGATGACGAACTTCGCATCGGCATGGCCGGGCTCGCCGGCGATCGAATTGCCGTCGGCATCGACCCACTCGTAGACGCCAGCCGGGCAGTAGCGCGACGACGGGCCCGCGAAGATTTCGTATTCCGAGCGTTTCTGCAGGTCCATGTCCTTGACCTGGAGGTGGACCGGCTGGTCCTCCTCGTGGTTGGTGTTGGACAAGAACACCGACGAGAGGCGATCGAAGGTGAGTACGCCGTCGGGCTTGGGATAATCGATCTTCTTGTGCTTCGAGGCCGGCTCGAGCGACTGTGCGTCTGATTTACCGTGCTTCATCGTGCCGAAGGGCGAAACGCCAAACAGCGTGTTGAGCCACATGTCGAGACCGCCAAGGCCGACACCAAGCAGCGTGCCGAAACGCGACCACAACGGCTTGACGTTGCGGACTTTCTTCAGGTCCTTGCCGATGTCGGTCGAACGCCATGCGGCTTCGTAGGAGGCGAGCTCGTCATTGGCGCGGCCAGCGGCGATCGCTTCGGCGACATGTTCGGCGGCAAGCATGCCCGACAGCACGGCGTTGTGCGACCCCTTGATGCGGGGCACGTTGACCAGCCCGGCCGAGCAGCCCATCAAAACGCCGCCAGGGAAGCTGAGCTTCGGCACCGACTGGTAGCCGCCCTCGGTGATGGCGCGCGCACCATATGACAGCCGCTTGGCACCGTCGAAGGTGTGGCGGATCGCCGGATGCGTCTTGAAGCGCTGGAACTCCTCGAAAGGCGCGAGATAGGGGTTCTTGTAGTTGAGGTGAACGACGAAGCCGACGGCCACCATGTTGTCTTCGAGGTGGTAGAGGAATGAACCACCACCGGTCTTGAAGTCGAGCGGCCAACCGAAGGAATGCTGGACAAGGCCTGGCTTGTGGTGCTCGGGCGCGACCTGCCACAATTCCTTGAGCCCGATACCGAATTTCTGCGGCTCGCGGCCGGCACCGAGGTCGTACTTGGCGATCAGCTGCTTGGCGAGCGACCCGCGCGCGCCTTCGCCGATCAGCACGTACTTGCCCATAAGCGCCATGCCCGGCGCGAAGGACGGACCATGCGAACCGTCACGCTCGACGCCCATGTCGCCTGTGACGACGCCGGTGACGGCACCTTCATCATTGTAGAGCAGGCCAGAGGCGGCAAAGCCGGGATAGATCTCGACGCCGAGCGCTTCGGCCTTTGTGGCCAGCCAGCGGCAGACATTGCCGAGCGACACGATGTAGTTGCCGTGATTGCTCATCAAGGGCGGCATGAACATGTTCGGCAGCTTGACCGAGCCTGCCGGGCCGAGGATCAGGAAATGATCGTCGGTGACGGGCGTCTTGAACGGATGGTCCGCATCATCGCGCCAGTCGGGCAGCAGACGATCGATGCCGATCGGGTCGACCACCGCGCCTGACAGGATGTGGGCACCGACCTCGCCACCCTTTTCGAGCACGACGACCGAAAGCTCGGGATTGACCTGCTTGAGCCGGATCGCCGCCGCCAGTCCCGCCGGCCCGGCGCCAACGATGACAACGTCGAATTCCATGCTCTCGCGTTCGATATCGCTCATCAATCCCTCCGCGTGGCTAGCCCCTGTCCCAAGGGCAATCTGTAGCTAGGCGCTGCATAGCGCATCATTGGCAAACGTCAAACCGGACCGATCCGCACATCGGCTGTTTGAGCTAGAGCCTATTCCATTACGATTGAACCCGAATGGGCCGATCATCCTGTTTGAACGTCATTTCGTCCGAAAAACCGGCTCCTGCTGTTCGCCAAGCGGACCACCGGTTCCGGATCATGTTTCCAGAAGACGACAAATTATCTTACGTTAACGTAAAGGTCAAAATATTTCACCTTCCGGCTGTGCCTCACGGCCCGTACTGTCACAAAACAGGTGTTGTCCAACAGCCTATTCGCTCATTGATTCTTCATGCGCCAATACGTGCCCTGCAGGACCGGACTGAAGCATTCGCACCCCACACGCCACATGCTGGCCGGGGCTGCTCTTCTTATTGCGACATGTCTGAGCAGCGAAGGTCGTTCGCAGGAGAATGGACCCGACCAAAAAGTCTGGAACAGTGGCGCTTATTCGTTTTCCGACGAGCTTGGCGGCTTTCGCATCACTGGCGTGTCGGGCAGCGGCACGCGAGAAGACCCGTTTGTGGTCAAGGAGGAACTCGAATCCTCGTCGCCGGTGACGCTGACGATGCGAACGATCAGGCCGATCAGACCTTTCGACAGTTCCGGCTTCTATGCCAACGGCATCATGTTCATGCGTATCGAGGCGCTGAACAACAGTGGCCAGGCCTGGGTAGAATTCGAGTTCGAATTGCAGGAGATCGAGGGCAAGCCGAGCGATTTCGGCGACGGGCTGTCCTTCGACCAGCGGCGGACCGACAGCTCCAACATCTCGTCAAACAGCTTTGCCAAATACAACCGCGACTTCGAGCCTTATGACCGGCTGCGCTTCACCGACGGCAAGGTCGATCCTGGCGAGGCGGCCGATTTCAGCTTCCTTTTGACCGACTATACGCCGCGCTGGCGCTTTTATCTGGTGCAGGACCCGCGCATTCCCTCCTCGTGAACTTGCAAATCGCCGGCGTAACGCCGAAACTGGGGCATGGCCTCAATTTCGGGAAACGAACGTCCGGATCTGCGCGATCTGCTCGCCTTCTATGCGGCGGCGGGCGTCGATGACGCGCTTGTCGACGATCCGATCGACAGATTTGCCGAAAATGCGCAGAGGCAGGCGGCATCGATGCAGCAAGCGGCACTGCCGAGCGAGGCGCTTCGCGCTGGATCTGACCGATCTGCACCGCCACCTCCCGCGCGCCCCGCAGCGTCCGCCGCCGTTCCCGACGAAGCACAGGCCGCTGCCGCGCGTGAGCTTGCCGCCAAGGCCGCGACGCTCGATGAGCTGCGCCAGATCATGGAAGGGTTCGACGGCTGCAATCTCAAGGCCACGGCCAAGAGCATGGTCTTTGCCGAAGGCAGCCCTGACGCCGATCTGATGCTGGTGGGCGAAGCGCCCGGCCGCGACGAGGACCTTGAGGGCCTGCCCTTTGTCGGCGGCGCGGGACAGTTGCTCGACCGCATCCTTGCGGCCATCGGGGTCCAGCGAAAATCAGCCTTTGTCACCAATGTGATTCCGTGGCGGCCGCCTGGCAATCGCGCCCCGACGCCGCATGAGACCGAGATCTGCCGGCCGTTCATCGAGCGACAGGTCGCGCTTGCCAAACCCAAGGTGCTGGTGACGCTCGGCGGGCCTTCGGCCCAGCTCCTGGCAGGTTCTACGGAAGGCATCCTGCGGCTGCGCGGCAGCTGGAAGAGCCACACCACCGCCGACGGGACGGTCATTCCCGTGATGCCGACGCTGCATCCGGCGTATCTGCTGAGAAATCCCGCCCACAAGAAACTTGCGTGGCGGGACTTCCTGGAGGTCAAGGCAAAGCTGAGGGAATTGGGCGGCATCTGACGCTGCCCTGCCCCTTCACGCTGTCGCGACCGCCGCGCGGCGGATGCCGACGAACTGCAATTCGGCAAAGACCGCGACCGTCAGCGCCTGGGCGGTGACGAAAGCAATGCCGAGCAGGTTCGGCGCGACAAGGCCCGAGACAAGCAAACCAAAGCTACCGATCACCCACAGTGCGTTAATGTTGATGATGTCGATCATCACAAGCTTCGACACCGTGGCGCGACGCGCGATGACCACCAGCATGGCGACGAATGGCACCAGCGCGATGCCGGCCCAAAACAGCAATTCCGCAGGCAGTCCGAGCAACGGCGCAAGCAAAGGTGCGCCAAGCATCATCAGGATGCCGGCTGCGCCGCTGACGAGCGCGTCGGCGAAAAGTACATTGCGAAGGAAGGGGGTGACGGTGATGGACATGGTGCAAGCTCCTGGCTCTGTTGTGGAGGCGTCTAGAGCGCGCCTTCCTGAGACCGAACATCACACCACGGCTGGTCGTAAGCGATTACGCTGGAGGTAATAGCAATCAGAAATTTGTCTGCTTAGTGTAGCGGCATGACAACGACACAAAATCCCGTAGGCGACCTCCTCCGCGAATGGCGCACCAGGCGGCGCATGAGCCAGCTCGATCTCGCCATGGAGGCCGAAATCTCGCAGCGGCATCTGAGCTTCATGGAGAGCGGACGCTCGGCGCCTTCCCGCGACATGGTGCTTCATCTGGCAGAACAGCTCTCCATTCCGCTGCGCCAGCGCAATCAGCTGCTGCTCGCAGCCGGATTTGCGCCTAGCTTCAGCGAAAAGCCGCTCAATCACCCTTCGCTGGCACCGGCCATGGACGCGGTGCGCATGGTGCTCAAGGGCCACGAGCCCTATCCGGCGATCGCAGTCGACCGGCACTGGAACATGATCGAGGGCAATGCAGCGCTCGGCCCGATGCTGGCAGGCGTGGAGGATACCTCGCTGCTCGCACCGCCGGTCAATGTGCTCAGGCTCAGCCTGCACCCCAGGGGCGTGGCACCGCATATCGTCAATCTGCACGAATGGCGTTCGCATTTGATCGAGCGGCTGAAACACCAGAACGACACTGCCGGCGATCCGGTGCTCGAAGCGCTGGAGAAGGAACTTTTGAGCTACCCGGACGGGCCGCGCGCGGGACGYCCGACGCAGCCCGATCCGCTGGCGATCGCTCATCCGCTGCGATTGCGCGTGGGCGATGCGGTGTTGTCCTTCATCAGCACGATCACCGTGTTCGGCACGCCGCTCGATGTCACGCTCTCCGAGCTCGCCATCGAATCGTTTTTTCCCGCCGACGAGGAAACAGCCGCACGGCTCAGGTGCCTAGCCGCTCAATAGGCGCGGAGGCCGCCGCATGCAGGACACTGCGTCGATCCCTTTCAAACGGGGCTGGTCTTGGAAAGATCGCGGCAAGCGCGGCCTGCATCTCCCTTGCCCTGACTACGGCGCGGGCATCGTCGTCGATCTCATCGTTGAGGCAAAAGAAGGCGGGCGGACTATCGACAAGTGCGGCCAGCGACCGGCTGAACTCGTCGGTATCCCGCACGGCCACGACATGCTCGCAGGACAATTTCACCTGCCGGGCGCCGCCGGCGCGTTCGCGGTCGCGCTCGGAAATGGCGTTGATGTAGAGCACGCGCACCAGCGCGTCCGTTCGCTGGCGAAAGCGGTGCCTTGCCGTGCGGCGCAGCCAAAACCCGAATCTGTCGTTCAGCCAGGCAAGGTCGTCGAGATCGATCATCAGCGGCAGGTGCGGCGGATAGGACCAGCGCCTGCGGCGGAAAGCCAGCGTCAGCAGAAAATTGTTGAAGCCAAGTACGTGCATGTAGCGATCGGCTCGGAGGCGCAGCGGCGGCAGGCGGAAAGCCATTGCGTGCAACCTGGCGCGGCCATCCGGCGCCACGAATTCGCCGCGTGGCACCGGCTGGCCGACGAAGAAGTCGTCGTTGAAAAGCAGAAACCTGGTGGCGACGCCTGCCCTGCCAATGCGGTGCAGATTGGCCTCGATGGTGCTGGAACTGAAAACCGGAAGGGCGGCAGGATCGGCGAAGAAGTCGTTGTGGGTGACGAGATTGATCCCGGGATGATCGAGATCGAGCCATGGCGGCACCTGGCCATTGGTGACGAGATGGATCGTCCTGACCCAGGGCAGATGGAAATGGATCGAACGGAGCGAATAGCGCAGTTCGCCGTTTTCGCGAAAGCGATAGTTCGCGGGTCTGAGCCAAGGCTGCTTCGGCCATAAGCGCGCTAGGCTTGCTTGATGTTCGGGATCGTTGCCGTCGACCCATGGCATGACGACATCTATCGGATCGGAAGTCTTGAACTCTGTCATGTGCCCTCGACCGAAATCGGTCGCCTCAGATCATTCTGAGGAGCGGGCAGGCTCCTGATTTACAAACCGCTATTGCGGCGACGACGCCTTCTTGACGGCGCGGCGCTCCAGACCAAGGCGCTGTTCGCGCCAGATGATGAAGATGCCGGCACCGATGACGATGGCGCCACCAACCAGGGTGTACATGGTCGGCAGGTCGCCAAAGACGAAATAGCCCACCGCGATGCCGAGGATCAAGGAGGTATATTCGAAGGGGGCAACCGTCGAGGCCTCGGCGTGGCGGTAGGCTTCGGTCATGAACAGCTGGGCGATGCCGCCGCAGAAGCCGGCAGTGATGAGCAGGGCCGTCTGCTCCCAGGTCAGCGATTGCCAGCCGAAAGGAATGCTGAGCAACGCCATGACGCTGGCTGTCAGGGAAAACCACAGCACGATGGTCGAGGTGCGCTCGGTGTGGACAAGGTTGCGCACCAAAAGCATGGCGACCGCAGACATCGCCGCCCCCACCAGCGCAGCGACGACACCGAGCGTTTCCTCGTCGCCGATGCCGGTGCTGAGCAGGGAGAGGTTCGGCCAGGAAACGATGACGACACCCAAAAGACCGACGGCGACGGCGGTCCAGCGATGGAAACGGACGGTCTCGCCGAGGAAAAGCGCGCTGAAGACAACGACCAGCAGCGGCTGGGCATAATTCAGCGTGATCGCCTCGGGCAGCGGCAGCCGGGTCAGCGCGAAGAAGCCGAAACCCATGGCGGTGACGCCGACGACGCCGCGCGCAATGTGGTTCAGCGGGCGTTTGGTGACGACGGCGGTACGCAGTTCGCGCTTGAAGGCGAGGAAGATCAGGATCGGAAAGACAGCGAAGAACGAGCGGAAGAAAACGATCTGGCCAGCGGGGACATCACCAGCCGCCTTGATGCTGGTCGACATGCCGACGAAGATGGCAACCGAAACGATCTTGAGTGCAATGCCCGTAAGCGGCGACGACGCGCCGTGTACCACCTGATGCTTCACTTGTGCCGGGCCGCCTCTATCGCTGCCCAGACACGTGCCGGGGTTGCCGGCATCTCGATATGGGTAATGCCGTAGGCTCTATAGAGCGCGTCGGTCACGGCGTTGAGTGCCGAAGGTGTCGCACCGATGGTGCCAGCTTCGCCTGCGCCCTTCATGCCCATGGCATTGGTGGTCGAGGGCACGTTGCGGGTTTCGAAGTGAAAGGAYGGCACGGTGTCGGCGCGCGGCATGGTGTAGTCCATGAAGCTCGCGGTCAGAAGCTGTCCGTCCTCCGCGTAGACGGCTTCTTCGGCCAGCGCCTGGCCGATGCCCTGCACCACGCCGCCATGGACCTGGCCGGCAAGCAGGACCGGGTTCACCGTGACGCCGAAATCATCGACGATGGTGTAGGCGATGACCTCGGTCGTTCCAGTCTCCGGATCGACCTCGACTTCGCAGATATGCGTGCCGTTCGGATAGGTTGCTTCGTTCTGAACAAACTCGCCCATCGCCTTGAGATCGTCAGGTTTTTTTGCCGCCGCGTGGAGGGCGGCGAAGTCGATCATGCGGTCCGTGCCAACGATGCGCGCTTCGCCATTATCCAGTTCGATGTCGGCGGCCGCCGCCTCCAGTTCGTCGGCGGCGAGTTTCTTGAGCTTCTCGGCCAACGCCTCGCCGGCACGGGAGGCGGAGACGCCGCCCAGGGGGATCGAGCGCGAACCGCCGGTGCCGCCACCCTTGGCAAGCTGGTCGGTGTCGCCCTGGAGCACGCTGATTTTCGCGATGTCGAGGTTGAGCTTTTCGGAAACGAACTGGGCATAGGCCGTGGCATGGCCCTGGCCGTTGGACTGCGTGCCAATGAAGACCGAGACCGTGCCGTCAGCGTTGAGTTCGACGCGCGCCGGCTCGGAACCCGCAAAGGCGCAGGCCTCGATATAGGTCGCCATGCCGATGCCGCGGATCTTTCCCCTCGCCTTCGCCTCCGCGAGCCGGTCCGGAAAACTGGCCCAGCCGGCACGCTCCATGGAAAGCTCCATATGCGCCTGAAACTCGCCGACGTCGTAGAGCCGCCCTGTCTGGGTGCGGTAAGGAAACTGCTCGGGGCGGATGAAATTGCGGCGGCGGATCTCGTCGACCGACAGGCCAAGGTCGCGGGCGCTGGCATCGGCCAGCTTCTCGACAAGAAGGGCAGCTTCCGGGCGCCCTGCCCCGCGATAGGCATCGACCGGGCACGTGTTGGTGTAGACGCCTGTAATCGCCACATCGAGCGCCTGGATATCGTAAACGCCGGTCGACATGCTGGCGCCGATATGGGCGATGATCGGACCATATTGCGAGATATAGGCGCCGACATTGGAGATCAGGTCGACGCGCAGGCCAAGGAAACGGCCGTTGCTGTCCATCGCCATTTCAGCCGTGACGACGTTGTCGCGCCCTTGCGCATCAGTGAGAAAGTGCTCAGTGCGGTCGCTGGCCCATTTGACCGGCTGACCAAGCCGCTTGGCGGCTTCCAGCACAAGCGCATGCTCGCGATAAACAAAGGCCTTGGTGCCGAAGCCACCACCGACATCGGGAGTGACGACCCGAAGCTTGTCGGCGCCGATGCCGAAGACCTGGCCGGTCAGCATGTCGCGCATCGAATGCACGCCCTGCGATCCAGTGGTCAGAACGAAGCGGTCTTCGTCCTTGCGCCACTCGCCAATGGCCGAGCGCGGCTCCATGTAGTTGCAGATCAGGCGGTTGTTGATGAACTCAATGCGGGTAACATGCGCCGCCTTGGCGAAAGCCTTGTCGGTCTTGGCCTTGTCGCCGAGATGGTAGGTAAACGCACGGTTCGTGCCGAGTTCGGGCCACACCAGCGGCGCCTCTTCGTCGAGAGCGGTGGCTGTATTGGCGGCGGCGTCCACGCCGTCATAATCGACTTCGATCAGTTCGGAGGCATCCTGAGCCAGCGCGCGGCTGTCGGCGACAATAAAGGCAACCGCATCGCCGACATAGTGGACCCGGTCACGGCACAGGATCGGAATGTCGCGGGTTGGCGCGCGGGTGCCGTCGGGCTGCTTTTGCATGACGGTCGATTTGAGAGCGCCGAGATGGGCGACATCGGCACCGGTGAGCACAAGATGTACGCCGGGCGCAGAACGGGCGGCTTCAACCGCCCCAATGGTGAAACTGGCGTTGGCGACTGGCGAACGCAGGACATAACCGTGCAGCTGGGCGGCTGGCGCGATATCGTCGGTATAGCGGCCCTTGCCGGTGATGAAAGCTCCGTCCTCGACGCGCAATACGGATGCGCCCATTCCGAATTTCGGCGTGACGATTGTCATATCTGCCTCGTGAGGATTTGGTGAGGAGCGCAGCAATGTGCGGTCCCGGACAGTTTTGCCGAGGGGGCGTTTCGTGTAAAGAGCAGCGGCCGCATATTTATTCTACCAGCGCGCATCAAGCGTTCGGAAGTCGACAGGAAGGCCACTCACATGCGCACTGATACCGGACAGGTGTTTCGTCTCGAAGACTACCGGCCGAGCGACTACCTGATCCCCAGGACCGAGCTCGATTTCCGGCTTGGACAGGACAGCACAAAGGTTGTGGCGCGGCTGACCATCGAACGGCGCGCCGAAGTCGACAAGCCGGTGCAGCTCGAACTTGACGGCGACGGGCTGACGCTGCGCCGCATCGAGATCGACGGCGAAACGCTTGACGCCGCCGACTTCGATGCCACGCCCGACCAGCTGGTCATCTACAGTCCTCCGGCCTCGGGCCGTTTCACGCTGTTGATCGAGACCGAGCTTGCGCCGTCGCACAACGAGGCGCTGATGGGGCTCTACCGCTCCAGCAAGGTCTATTGCACCCAGTGCGAGGCCGAAGGCTTCCGCCGCATCACCTATTTCCTTGACCGGCCCGATATCCTGTCGGTGTACACGGTACGCATCGAAGCGCAGCACTCGGAAGCTCCGCTGCTGCTTTCCAACGGCAATCCGGTCGAGCATGGCGAGCTTGCCGATGGCTGGCATTTCGCCGTCTGGCACGACCCCTTCCC
>NZ_JBFUIP010000081.1:0-25072 GCF_056401815.1 Aminobacter sp. P4_D5
GGGCCTCGACCTCAGGTCGCGCGAAATCGCAACGATCGCCGCGCTGACCGCGCTCGGCAACGCTGCCCCGCAGCTCAAGGTGCACATCCAGGCCGGGCTGAATGTCGGCCTCAGCCGCGATGAAATCACCGAGGTCATCATGCAGATGGCGGTCTATGCGGGTTTCCCGGCAGCACTCAACGGCCTGTTCGCGGCCAAGGACGTGTTTCAGGCACAGCACACAGTGGCGGCATAAATACGTACGTGGTGCATAGTGCGATGGTCGTACTTGTCAAAAGGCTGGAAAGACCCCACTTTGCTATTCGTGTTCAACGAACTGAAAGGAGGTGATCCGATGTCGAGTGATTTCGTTTTCCAGAACGTGGCCTCAGCGGATTGCCCTTTCGGGAAGCAGTCTTCCCGTTAAGGCGCGAGATGCGCGGCTGGTGACTCAAATCAGCCTGAGCCGCGCCATGGACGGAAACACGGAGGCCGCTCCCTGCAAGGGGAGCGGCCTTTCCTTTGGCAGGCTCATTCCCTCGCCTCTCAATCTCAGTGGTGGCGATCGCTACCCGCACCAGCCCGCACGCTTGCCGCCGCCATAGGCGCGTACCAGCCCGTCCTCGATCATGGTCGCAGCGATTGCCTCTCCGGCCTCGGTGCTGACGTCGGCCAGCACGCGGCCGTAATATTTTGCACCACCTATGTTCGACAAGGATACTGGGCCGTCGGCGACGAGCCGGGCCAAGGCTGCACGTGCAGTATCGGCGGCCTCGCGTTCCGCCCGGCATCGCGCCTTCATCTCAGGCGCATCAATGCCGCGGATGCGGATGTTGACCCGCAACGTCTGGCCAGGCCAGATCTCGGCGTCGGCCAGGAACGTGTCTCCGTCGAGCACCTCGACAACACGCGCGGACACTGGCCCGACGAAATTGTCGCGCCGCTTGGCTTCCACAGCAGATGGCAAACAGAGGCTTGCGAACACCGCCGCAAATGCCGCCACAACCTTGAAGGGACTCGAATCCATTCAAGGTATTTATTCCTATTCTGGACAATACGCAATCTCCGAACCCAGAGTCTTGCTAGCCTACAGCCTCGGCTCG
The DNA here is from genome assembly GCF_056401815.1 of Aminobacter sp. P4_D5. Lineage (NCBI taxonomy): Bacteria > Pseudomonadati > Pseudomonadota > Alphaproteobacteria > Hyphomicrobiales > Phyllobacteriaceae > Aminobacter > Aminobacter sp. P4_D5. The sequence goes on from NZ_JBFUIP010000081.1 coordinate 1,083, forward strand.
CCGCTGACCGGGTCGATCTTGATCTCCACCCTGGCCTTGTCGAATGTGTAATAGACCACGTCGTAGTAGCCTTCGCTCTCCCACTCGATCTCGGAGATGTAGCGGAACTGGTCGCGCTTTTCGATCTTGGCGATGATTTCGGAGAGCTTGAGCGATTTTTCCGGCGGTGTCGCCGGCTCTTTGGTCTGAGCCTGCGCCGGCAGGGCTCCCAGCAGGGATGCAAACAACAGTCCTGCAATCACCGATTTCGTCATGGTCGCTCCTTCTGCAAATCCGAGCCAAATCGATCCCGCCACCCGCTGCTCGGACAAGCAATCGCAGGATAGGCGCCTCAAAAATCGCTGGTCAGGCCCTTGATTTCCCAGTCGCCATAGCGCCCGGGCTCCTTGCCGCCACGACCGCCAATCTCGCGGGGGAGCTTCGCCTGCTCAGCCTCATAGGCCTCGCGCCGCGCCTCGGCTTCCGCCAATGCGCGCTTGGCAGCCGGCGAAAGCTCCTTTGGTGCGGGTGTCTCCAGCTCGGTTTGCTGTGTGACGTCGTTCATGGGATTCCTCGGAAATGATTGAAACGCACCCTCGTCTCTCCCATCATATAGCGAAGCGTGGCACGGGGATCGACCCTGGCGCAAGGAAAAGGACGGAGTAAACGATGAACATGATGCGGACGGCGATGCTTCTGGCGACCATGACGGCACTGTTCATGGGCGTCGGCTACCTGATCGGCGGTACCGGCGGCATGACCATCGCTTTCTTGATGGCGGCAGGCATGAACCTGTTCAGCTACTGGAACTCCGACAAGATGGTTCTGCGCATGAACCACGCCGTCGAGGTCGATGAGCGCAACGCACCCGAATATTACGCCATAGTGCGCGGCCTTGCCGCCAATGCCGACCTGCCGATGCCCAAGGTCTACCTGATCGACAGCCCGCAGCCCAACGCCTTTGCCACCGGCCGCAATCCGCAAAATGCCGCCGTCGCCGCCTCCACCGGTCTGTTGCAGCGCCTCAGCCACGAAGAGGTCGCAGCCGTCATGGCGCACGAACTGGCCCACATCGAAAACCGCGACACGCTGATCATGACGATCACCGCGACTCTTGCCGGCGCGATCTCGATGCTCGGCAACTTCGCCTTCTTCTTCGGCGGCAACCGCGACAACAACAATCCGCTGGGCTTCATCGGCGTGCTCGTGGCGATGATCGTCGCACCTTTCGCTGCCATGCTGGTGCAGATGGCGATCAGCCGGACGCGCGAATATTCAGCCGATCGGCGCGGCGCCGAGATCTGCGGCAATCCGCTCTGGCTCGCTTCCGCCCTTGACAAGATCGCCCGCAACGTCGAACGCATCCACAACCCCGAAGCCGAGCGCAATCCAGCCATGGCTCCCCTCTTCATCATCAATCCTCTATCCGGCGAGCGCATGGACAATCTTTTTTCGACCCACCCCAACACCGAAAACCGCATCGCCGCCCTGCAGGCGATGGCGAATGAGGGTGTCGGTCGTTCGGCCCCGCGCACGGCACAGCAGCCGACAGCGCAGCGTACCGCACCTTCGAGCCAGCAAGGTCCCTGGGGCGGACGTCCTGCCGATCAGCAGGAACCCGAGAAGCCGCGTCCGGCTGGCCCCTGGGGACGCAACCCGTCCGGGCCGAAAGGCCCCAGGTCGTGAGCGCCGATCAGCGCGACGAAAAGCGAAACCGCGCACGCAACACTGACAACAAGGGCAACCGGCCGTCTGTCGTTCCTGACGTTCCCGGCATCGCCGCGCGCATGGCGGCGGCCCGCCTGCTTGCCGCGACCATCGACGCCAAGACACCGCTCGACGGCCTGACCGACCACGAACATGGCCACCCGCAATTCCGCGCACTCGATATGCGCGACCGTTCGCTGGTCCGCGCGATCCTGGCCACGGCCCTTCGCCATCGTGTCACCATCGGCAAGCTGATCTCGCGCCGGCTGGAAAAGCCGCTGCCGGCCAATGCAACGGTGCTCTCCCATATCCTGCATGTTGCGGCGGCTCAGATCCTGTTCCTCGACATTCCAGACAGCGCTGCCGTGGACCTTGCCGTCACCCACGCCAAGGCCGACCCACGCACCGTGCGTTTCTCCGGTCTGGTCAACGGTGTGCTGCGCACCCTTGCGCGCGCCAAGGCTGCCGAACTGCCTGAGATGCTGGCCACGACAAACGACGCACCCGACTGGTTCGTCGAGCGCCTGACCGCCGCCTACGGTGCCGAGCAGGCAAAACAGATCCTCGCCGCCCACCGCATCGAGGCACCTGTCGATTTCACCGCCAAATCCGACCCCGCCAAATGGGCTGAGCAGTTGGGCGGCACCGTGCTGCCCACCGGTTCGATACGCATCGAGCGCTTGGCCGGTCCTGTCGCCGAACTGCCCGGCTTCTCCGAGGGCGCCTGGTGGGTCCAGGACGCCGCCGCAGCTTTGCCCGCTCGGCTGTTCGGTGACGTCAGCGGCCAGCGCGTCGCCGACCTTTGCGCCGCACCCGGCGGCAAGACCGCCCAGCTCGTGCTCACGGGCGCCAAGGTCACCGCCGTCGAGGCATCCAAGAGCCGCCTCGCTCGCCTGACCGGCAATCTCGAACGTCTCGGCCTCGACGCCGACAAGGTCAACGCCGATATCCTCGTCTATGAGCCCGAACAACTGTTCGATGCCGCGCTGCTCGACGCACCCTGCTCGTCGACCGGTACAGTGCGCCGCCACCCCGACGTGTTGTGGACCAAGTCGCCGGCCGACATCACCAAGCTCGCCGGCGTCCAGCGCGCCCTGCTCGACGCAACGCTGAAGCTGGTCAAGCCGGGCGGCAGGATCGTCTTTTCCAACTGCTCGCTCGATCCCGAGGAAGGCGAGGCACTCATCGCCGGCTTCCTCGCTGATCACAAGGGCAAGGTCGAACTCGACCCGATTCGCGTAGGCGAGGTCGCGGGCATCGACGATTTCGTCACCGCTACAGGCTTTTTGCGTACCACGCCGGCGGGCCTTGATCTCGGCAATCCGGCCATCTCCGGTCTAGACGGTTTCTTTGCCGCGCGGTTCCGTCGTCTCACCTGAGGCGACGAACCGGTGTTTACGAAAAATTCACCCTCGCGCCCGCCATTGAAACAACCTAATTTGACCACGACGTAGGTTGCGTCAGGAGGGTTCTTGTCAATCGCGGCGGACAACACGACGCGCCTTTGGGCACTCGTCGCCAAGGAGTTTTGGCGTAAGGCGCGCCGGCGCCTGCGCGCCGGTCCAGCCTATCGCTGGCGCTACTCCGGGCGCACGCCCGAGCGCGTGCTGATCGCCCCGCCCGACCTGCGCCTTGCCGATCCCCAGATCGCGCTCGAAATCTACTATGGCCGCTTTCCGCTGTCGGGCCATCTTGTCGAGACCGGCGGCCAGTCGCCATTCCTCGTCGATGTTCCCAATCGCGGCTGGCAGCGCAGCCTGCATGGCTTTCGCTGGTTGCGGCACATGCGCGCCGCCGGCACCGAACTTGCCGCAGCGAACGCCCGCGCGTTGGTTTCCGACTGGATCGCCATGCACGGCAACCGCATCTCCGGCACGGCCTGGGAGCCAGCGACCACCGCCAAACGCGTCATCGCCTGGTTGCAGCATTCCTCGGTGGTGCTGCAGGGTGCCGAATTCGCCTTCTACCGTGCTTTCCTCCGCTCGCTGGCGATGCAGATCCGCTATCTCAGGTCGATGGTGCGCGAAATGCCGGCTGGCAAGGACCGTCTCAGGGCGCGCATCGCGCTCGCCTTTGCCGCCCTCTCCCTGCCCGCGCCCGTTTCCGCGCTGCGCTCGGCGACCCGCAATCTCGCCGACGAGCTCGACCGCCAGATCCTGCCCGACGGCGGACATGTCTCGCGCAACCCGATGGCGGTGCTGGAAATCCTCGCCGACCTCCTGCCGCTGCGCCACACCTATGCCAACCAGGCCGAACAGCCCCCCCTGGCCCTGATCAATGCGGTCGAGCGCATGTTGCCGGCGCTGCGCTTCTTCCGCCACCAGGACGGCAGCCTTGCCCGCTTCAACGGCATGGGCGCCACCATCCACGACCGCATCGCCGCGATCCTGCGCCATGACGACACCGCCGGCGCACCGCCCTTGCATGCCACCCATTCCGGCTACGAGCGCCTGGCCATGGGCGGAACGACTGTCATTGCCGACACGGGCACGGCACCTCCCATCGAGGTGTCGAACTATGCCCACGCCGGCTGCCTGGCCTTCGAGATGTCGTCGGGCCGCCAGCACTACATCGTCAATGCCGGCGTCGACACCTATGGCCTGGCCGAACTCAAGCCCCTGGCGCGCGCCACAGCCGCCCACTCCACTGTCACCATCAACGACACATCGTCGGCAAGCTTCGCCCATTCGCAGCGCATCAGCGGCCTGCTCGGCAGCCCGCTTTTCGGCGGACCGAAGTCGGTGCCATCGCAACGGACCGACAAGCCCGGCATCCACGGCTTTACGGCCCGCCACGACGGCTACGCCCAGCGATTCGGCCTCCACCACGAGCGCGAACTGAGCCTCGCGGCAGGAGGCAGCATCCTGTCGGGCTGCGACCGCATCCTTCGCGCCGGCAACACGCCGATCAAGAAAGGCCGCGACCTCGTCACGGTTCGTTTCCATGTCCATCCCGACGTCCAGCTGTTTCGCGACCAGAAGGAACGGCTGGTGCTGACCGGCCCGGATATCGACACCTGGGTCTTCATCTCGCCCGACATTCCAGCCGAGGTCGAGGAATCGATCTATTTCGCCGGTCTCGGCGGACCGCGCCGCTCGCGCCAGATCGTGCTGTCCTTCAAGGCATCGGAAATCTCCGAGGTGCACTGGCAGTTCTCGCGCACACGCATCATCAGCCGCCTCGAAAACTGATTGAAGGGCGCTGCGCGCCTTGATTTTGAGGCCTCATATGGTACGCCGCCCGCAAGCTGCATCTCCCACCTTGCCGTGAAAGGCCCACACCCCATGGCCGTCATTTCCAAGAAGATCCCCGCGCCCGATCTCGTGCCGATCCGCCGCGCTTTGCTGTCGGTCTCCGACAAGACCGGCCTGATCGGTTTCGCCCAAAGCCTTGCCAATGTCGGTGTCGAGCTCGTCTCCACGGGCGGCACGGCCAAGTCCATCGCCGCCGAAGGCATCGCTGTCCGCGACGTTTCCGAGCTGACCGGCTTTCCCGAGATCATGGACGGCCGCGTCAAGACGCTGCATCCCTCGGTCCATGGCGCACTTCTCGCCGTCCGCGACGACCCAGAGCACATAGCGGCCATGTCCGAACACGGCATCCAGCCGATCGACCTGGTCGTGGTCAACCTCTATCCCTTCGAGGAAGTGCGCAATTCCGGTGCGCATTACGCCTCGATCGTAGAGAACATCGACATTGGCGGTCCGGCCATGGTCCGCGCCTCGGCCAAGAACCACGCCTATGTCGCCATCGTCACTGACCCGGCCGACTATAAGGACGTGCTCGACTCCATCGTCGCCAACAATGGCTGCCTGTCCTACGAGTTCCGCAAGAAGCTCGCCGCCAAAGCCTTTGCGCGCACTGCCGCCTACGACGCGGCGATCTCGGGCTGGTTCGCCGAAGCGCTTGAGATCGAAACGCCCGACTGGCGCGCCTTCGGCGGCAAGCTTGCGAGCGTCATGCGTTATGGCGAAAACCCGCACCAGTCCGCCGGCTTCTATCTGACCGGCGACAAGCGCCCCGGCGTTGCCACCGCGACCCAATTGCAGGGCAAGCAGCTCTCCTACAACAACATCAACGACACCGATGCCGCGTTCGAACTCGTCGGCGAATTCGATCCCGTCCGCACTGCTGCTGTCGCCATCATCAAGCACGCCAATCCGTGCGGCGTCGCCGAAGGCGCAACCCTCGTCGAGGCCTATGCCAAGGCGCTCGCCTGCGATCCTGTCTCGGCCTTTGGCGGCATCGTCGCGCTCAACCGCATCCTCGACGCCGAGGCCGCCGAAGAGATCGTCAAGATCTTCACCGAAGTCATCATCGCGCCGGACGCCACGCCTGAGGCGCAGGCCATTATCGCCGCCAAGAAGAACCTGCGCCTGCTTGTCACCGGCGGCCTGCCCGATCCGGATCGCGCTGGCGTGGCCGTCAAGTCGGTGGCCGGTGGCCTGCTCGTCCAGTCGCGCGACAACGCTGTCGTCGACGCGCTTGAACTCCAGGTGGTGACCAAGCGCCAGCCGACCCAGCGCGAGCTGGAAGACCTGAAGTTTGCCTTCCGTGTCGCCAAGCACGTCAAGTCGAACGCCATCGTCTATGCCCGCGACCTCGCCACCGTCGGCGTCGGTGCTGGCCAGATGAGCCGCGTCGATTCGGCCCGTATCGCCGCCCGCAAGGCGCTCGATGCAGCTGAAGCCGCCGGCCTGGCCGTGCCGCTGACCAAGGGCTCGGTCGTTGCTTCCGACGCCTTCTTCCCCTTCGCCGACGGTCTGTTGTCGGCGGTCGAGGCAGGCGCCACCGCCGTCATACAGCCAGGCGGATCGATGCGTGACGACGACGTCATATCAGCTGCCGACGAGCACGGCATCGCCATGGTCTTCACCGGCGTCAGGCATTTCCGGCACTGAGATTTTTACCCTCCCCTTGTGAGAGGGTAAAAAGCTACTTCACCTCGTCAGCCGGATAGGGCGTGCGCAAAAGCATGGCCAGCCCGACGGCGAAGAAGATGATGATCGTCGCCATGCCAAGGCGTGGCGAGCTGCTCAATGCGGTGACTGTAGCGACCGTAAAGGGTGCGACGAAGCTCGTCGCCCTGCCGGACAGCGCGTAGAGCCCGAAATAGCGCCCGGCTTCGTCTGCTGAAACGCTGCGCGCCATGTAGGAGCGCGACGACGCCTGCACCGGCCCAAAGGCGATGCCGACCAGCAGACCGAAAGCGATGTAGGCCTTTTCTGCCGGCGTTCCAAACAGTCCACCGGTATCAGTGCCCGGCATCTGCCACAGGCCGAAGAGCGTATAGCCGGGCCCTGTCGAGACGATGCCGATGGTGGCGATCGTCAAAAGCACCAGCGAAACGACCACCACGACCTTGGAACCAAAGCTCGTATCGAGCCGGCTGGCGACGAGGCAGCCGAAGATGGCGATGACGTTCAAGATGATGCCGTAGATGCCGATCTCGGTGATCGACCAGCCGAACATCGCCGCGGCAAAGGCACCGCCAAGGCCCAGCAGCGCGTTGACGCCGTCCTGGTAGATCATGCGGGCAACGAGGAAGCGGAAGATGCCGGTGCGCTGGCGCACTTCGCCCAGCGTCGCCTTGAGCTCGCTGAGACCCAAGCGCACGGCTGGGCGGATGGCGATGCCTTTGCCGCTGTCGGGCGTGAAGAAGAACATCGGCAGGATGAAGATGAAATACCACACCGCTGAAATCGGGCCCGTCGCGCGGGCGTCCTCGCCGAGCGCGGGGTCGAGGCCGAACACCGGTGCAGCGCCGATGATGGTCTTGCCGGTTTCAGGCGATGCCGCCATGAAGGCGACGACGAAGATCAGCACGATCATGCCGCCGAGATAGCCCAGCCCCCAGGCGATGTTGGAGACCTTGCCGATTTCGTCTTTCGACACCAGGCGCGGCATCATCGAATCGTTGAACACGATCGAGAACTCCGCCGCCACCGAAGCGAGCGAAAACAGCAGCACCACCGGCACCAGCGGCGAGCCGGGAGCCGCATACCAGAGCAGGCACAGGCTGGAAATCTTGATCGCCGAAAAGAAGGCGATCCACGGCTTGCGCGGGCCGGTCTGGTCGGCGATCGAGCCGAGCACCGGCGACAATATGGCGATGACGAAGCCTGCGGCGGCGATGCCATAGCCCCAGGCCGCCTGCCCCATGGCCGGGTCTGTCGCCATGCGCGCGACGAAGTAGGGACCGAAGATGAAAGTGGTGACCACGGTGAAAAAGGGCTGCGCTGCCCAGTCGAAGAACATCCAGCCCCAGACGCCGCGCCGCGACGTGCGTTGAACCACCATCGTATCAGCCATCATCCCTCCGGCCACGCCGCATCAGCGTGGCTTGGAGCTATAGCGCAGTTCGTTCGTCCAATCTTCCGGGAAAATGCCTGCCGCCGCAACGGCGGCAGGCCAGATCGAAAACCGTTATCGGCCCGACAGATCGCTCATCAACCCGGCGGCAACCGTCAGACGCGACACGGAGATGTCGCCACCTTCTGTCAATGCCTGCAGCCTTTCGCGGGTGCGGTTGATGCGTTCACCACCCGCTTCGAGCCAGGCCGCGACAGGATCGGCAGCGCTGCCGTAACCGGTAAGGGCTGCAACCGCGATGCCGCGACGTGCCGCGCCGATCGTGTCCGATGCCCGCGACAGCGCCAAACCCTCATAGTAGTCGGAGCTCGAAATCGCGTTGGCGGCGTCTTCGATGCGCGGAATCCGGAACGCCTCGCTGACCCCGAAGAACGCCTTCGCGGCGGCAACGATGTCGGCCTTGGCCGTCTTGGCCACCAGCGCGATGTCGGGCACCAGTTCGCCGACTTCGAGCAGCGACAGCCGCTCGGCCAGCTTCTCCGGCGCGCCGGCGGCTGTGAAGCCCGCCTTGCGCTTCTGGATGCGGTCCTGGGTGAAGGCGGGCAGCATGCCTGCGAACTTGTGTTCGAGGGCCGCGCGCGCCTMATGCAGCTCGGCTATGCGGCTCGCCAGTGGGGCATCGCCGTGGTCGTTCCTCAGATACCAGCCGCTGACGGCAAAGAGCAGCCGGCTCACCGCCTGGTAAAGGTCGAGCTGCGTCATGCCGTCGACGATATTGTCGAGCGCATCGATCTCGGCATAGAGCGCGGGAAGCGCAAAGCCGTCACGAACCACGGCAAAGACGCGCGCCACATCCGCCGCCGAGCGGCCGCTTGCTTCCTGCAAGCGGTTGACGAAGGACGGACCGCCGCGATTGACCAGATCGTTGACCAGAACGCGCGTGATAATCTCACGACGCAGCCGGTGACCGTTGATTTCGGCCTCGTACTTCTTCGACATGCGGTCGGGGAAGTAGCCCATCAGGTCGCGGGTGAACTGCGCGTCGTCAGGCAGGTCGCTGGCGACGATATCGGAGAACAGCACGATCTTGGCATAGGCCAAGAGCACGCCGAGCTCAGGCCGGGTCAGCGGCTCGCCGCGCGTCTGGCGCTCGGCGAGTGCTGCCGCACTTGGCAGGTTCTCGACCGCACGGTCGAGCAGGCCCCGCGCCTCGAGCGCGCTCATGAAGCGTCCCTGATGCGCGATGTCCTGGAGGCCGCGCCGTGCGGCAAGAGACAGCGCCAGCGTCTGCTCATAGTTGTTGGCAAGCACCAGGCCCGCCACTTCCTCCGTCATCTCGGCCAGCAACTTGTTGCGCGCCGGGCGCTGAAGCCCGCCGCTGCGCATGGCCGAAGCCAGCGCGATCTTGATGTTGACCTCGACGTCGGACGAGTTGACGCCGCCCGAATTGTCGATGGCATCCGAGTTGCAGCGCCCGCCCCTGAGCCCGAACTCGATGCGTGCCCGCTGGGTGGTGCCCAGATTGGCGCCTTCGCCGATCACCTTGGCGCGTACTTCGCTGGCGGTGGCGCGGATCGCGTCATTGGCGCGGTCGCCCACCTCCTGGTTGGTTTCGGTGCTGGCGCGCACATAAGTGCCGATGCCGCCGAACCATAGCAGGTCGACTGGCGCGCGAAGGATTGCGCTCATGATCTCGGTCGGCGAAGCGGTTGTCTTGTCGAGCCCGATCGCGGCTGCCGCCGCAGCCGGCAGCGTCACCGATTTCTGCGCGCGCGAGACGATCACGCCATCCGTCGAGAGCTTCGACTTGTCGTAATCCTGCCAGCTCGAACGCGGCAGGTCGAACATGCGCTTGCGCTCGGCAAACGACGCCGCCATGTCGGGTTCCGGATCGATGAAGATGTCGCGGTGGTCGAACGCGGCGATCAGGCGTGTCTGCTGCGATAGCAACATGCCGTTGCCGAAAACGTCGCCCGACATGTCGCCGACGCCAACGACCGTGAAGGGCGTTGTCTGGATGTCGCGGTTCATCTCGCGGAAATGCCGCTTCACCGCTTCCCAGGCACCGCGCGCGGTGATGCCCATCTTCTTGTGGTCATAACCGGCCGAACCGCCCGAGGCGAAGGCGTCGTCAAGCCAGAAGCCATGCGCCTCGCTGATGCCGTTGGCGGTGTCGGAGAAGGTCGCCGTGCCCTTGTCGGCGGCGACGACGAAATAGGGGTCGTCGACATCGCGCCGCACCACGCCTTTCGGCGGCACGACCTTGTCGCCGTCGAGATTGTCGGTGATCGACAGCATCGAGGAAATGAAATTGACGTAAGCCGCCTTGCCCGCCTCGAAGGTGGCGTCACGGCTGCCGCCTACAGGCAGGCGCTTGGGGAAGAAGCCGCCCTTGGCGCCAACGGGCACGATCACGGCGTTCTTGACCTGCTGCGCCTTGACCAGCCCCAGCACCTCGGTGCGGTAGTCCTGCGCCCGGTCCGACCAGCGCAAGCCGCCACGGGCGACAGGGCCGAAGCGCAGATGCACGCCCTCTACCTCCGAGCCATAGACGAAGATCTCGCGCCATGGCCGTGGCTCGGGCAGCCCGTCGACGCTACGCGAATCGAGCTTGATCGCCAGCGACTGGCCCCGTTCCTTCTTGCCTGCGACAAAGTGATTGGTGCGGAGCGACGCCTCGATCAGGTTGACGTAGCGCCTGATGATCGTGTCGTCGTCGATGTTCGGAACCGCTTCCAGCGCATCCTTGATCTTGGCCTTGAGGTGTTTGGCGGTGACCAGCCCCTCGTTCTCCTGCGCCGGGTCGAGCCTGGCCAGGAACAGCCCATGCAGCCCGCGCGCGATATCGGGATAGCGGTTGAGTGCCGCGGCGATGAAGTCCTGGCTCTGGGGGATGCCGGCCTGCTGCAAATAGCGGCCATAGGCGCGCAGGATCACGATCTGGTTGGAGCCGAGCCCCGCCGTCTGGGCCAGCGCGTTGTAGCCGTCATTGTCGGCATCGCCGTTCCACACCGACAGGAACACCTCCTCGAACAGCGCCCCGCCGTCGGCGAGGTCGATGGGCTGGCCGTAGGCGTTCTCCAGCTCCATGTCGTGGATGAATATCTGGTCTTCGCCCTTCTCGCCGAGTTCGAAGGTGCGTTCGCTGATGACGCGGAACCCCATGTTCTCGAGCAGCGGCACGCGCCGCGACAGCGCCACCGGCGCGCCATGGTGATAGATCTTCAGCGAAGCCTGTTCCGGCTTCTGCCCGGTGTCACGATAGCAGTCGATGACGATCGGATTGGAAGGGCTGATCGTGGAAATCCGCTCGGCATCCAGCAGCGCCGCCGCCGGCGAGAAGCTGTTTTGATAGTCCTGCGGGAAATGCATGGCCACGCTGACCAGTGCCGCCGGCGAGCCTGCTTCGGCCGAGGCCTCGCGCAATCCATCTTCCCAGGTCGTCACGATGTCGCGGATGGCCGCTTCGATCGCCGCCTGCTCGACCTTCGGCGTCTTGCCGCCGGAGCGCCCGATGATGAAATGCACTCGTGCCAGCCCGCCTTCCGGGAAGGCAGGGTAATAGGCCGACAGCCGGCCCTCGAAGGCGTTCTTGAGATAGGCGCCGATCTTTTCGCGCACCACCGAATCGTAGCGGTCGCGAGGAACAAAGGTGAGCACCGAGACGAAGCGGTCGAACTGGTCGACGCGCACCAGCGCCCGCACCCTGGGCCGCTCGATCAGGCCGAGGATCGCCTCGGCATGCTTGCGCAGCGTCGGCACGGCGATCTGGAACAGTTCGTCACGCGGGTAGGATTCGAGCACGTTGGTGAGTGCCTTGCCCGAATGGTCGGCGGGATCGAAGCCCGACTTCTGGATCACCGTCTCGGCCTTGGACCGAAGATAGGGGATCTTCATCACCGAGCGCGTGTAGGCGGTCGAGGTGAACAGGCCAACGATGCGCAATTCGCCCGAAAGCTGGCCCTGGGCGTCGTAGGTCTTGACGCCGATGTAGTCGAGATAGGCGCGGCGATGCACCGCCGACTTGGCATTGGCCTTGGTCACGATCAGCGGGTCCGGCCCATGCAGGAAGGCACGGATTTCAGGCGTCGTCGACGTCGCATCGACGGTGTCGCGGCGCAATACCAGCACATCGGGATCGGCAAGGATTCCAAGTCCCGGCTTGTCGGCGCGCTCCAGCATGCCGCTCTTTTCGCCGCCCGAATATTGGAACTCGCGCATGCCAAGGAAGGTGAAATTGTCGTCGCGCAGCCATTCGAGGAAGGCGATCGCCTCGGTCACCAGATTCTTGTCGAGCGGGATAGGCGCATAGCGGAATTCCGAGATCGCCTGATCGAGCCTGGCCAGCATGCGCTTCCAGTCGGTCACCGACGACCGCACCTGGTCGAGCAGCTTCTTCAGCCGTTCGCGCAGCGCCTCGGCAGCCTCCTTGCCCTGCGGCGGAATATGGACGTGGATGACGCTGACCTTGGCGGCGGCGTCCTCGCCCTTGTGCGAGCCGCCGTCGCTCAGGATCTCGTCGACGCCGTTGCGGCCATGGCGCACCATGATGACGGGATGGGTGACCAGAACCGGCTCGCCGGCGGCCTCGGTGATCTCGCCGAGCACCGAATCGAACAGGAACGGCATGTTGTCATTGACGACGGTGACGACAGTCACCGGCCGGCCGTGGCGAAGGATGCCGGCATCGGTGTCGATGTCGATGACCGAGGAGCCCTTGCGGTGCTTGAGCACGGCCTGTTCGGCCAGCTCCGCCGCGCGTTCCAGCATGCCTGGCTCGTAATCGGCCACATCTTCGGCCGGAGCCCGGGCCAGCAGCAATTCAAGGAGCTGGGGAGGTCTATCAGAGGATTTGGAGGCGGATGCAGTCTTGGCGGATTTCGCCGTCGACTTCATTGATTCGGACATGACGCTAGTTTCTCCCGTCCCGTCACATGCTTTTGCGACTATCGTAGCAGATGGCCCGCCTTTAGCGACAAAGGTTTGACGGAAGATTGGCAAAAACGCCTAGGCAATAGGCAGAAAATGCCTGCGAATTAAGCTGACGCAGCGTCCCCAAGGGGCGTCGATTCTGAAGCATGATTAAAAAATCGCCCTTACCTCGCGGCAGTCGCTGTGGATGCGCCCGCCTTGGTCATCGCACTCACCCGAATCGCGGTTCGTATCGCCCGCTTGCCCCGCAAACTTGCGCTCCTGTGCTGCGGCAAACACCAGGGGTGCCTCGAACGAAACAGCCACCGCTCATCATCAACTTTCCGCGACAGGCGCCGACACGGGTTGCCCGTGTCAGGCTATCGGCGAATGAATAGCCCGCGCGTTGGCACGATGCCGGGTGGCCGGCAGGTCGGCACGCAATGGAGGAGACGTCATGGCCAAGTTTCTCTTCGTCTATCACGGCGGTGCGATGCCGCAGTCGGAAGAAGAAGGCGCCAAGGTGATGAAGGCCTGGATGGACTGGTTCGCTTCGCTCGGCGCGGCCGTTGTCGATGGTGGAGCTCCGGTCGGCAAGTCGCAGACAGTCGGCGCCAACGGCGCGGTCACCAATGACGGCGGCGCCAATCCGACCAGCGGCTACACAGTCGTCGACGCGAAAGACCCAGCCGATGCCGCGCGGATCGCCAAAGGATGCCCGATCCTGGTGGCCGGCGGTTCCGTCGAGGTAGCACCGATCATCGATATGTAAGCAATAAAGGGCCCATGGCCGTAAACAAAAAGGGCGCCTCCATCGGAGACGCCCTTTTTTTGTTTCAAGCCGCGTGACTTACGCGGTCTTCGAGGACTTCTCGAAGCGCTTGCGCTCGTTCGGGTCGAGATAGAGCTTGCGCAGGCGGATGGTCTTCGGCGTCACTTCGACCAGTTCGTCGTCCTGGATCCAGGCCAGGGCGCGTTCCAGCGTCATGCGGATCGGCGGCGTCAGGCGCACTGCTTCATCCTTGCCGGCGGCGCGGATGTTGGTCAGCTTCTTGCCCTTCAGCACGTTGACCTCAAGGTCGTTGTCACGGCTGTGGATGCCGATGATCATGCCCTGATAAACCTTGACGCCCGCGTCGATGACCATCGGGCCGCGATCTTCGAGGTTCCACATGGCGAAAGCCACCGACTCGCCCTGATCGTTGGAGATCAAGACACCGTTGGTGCGGCCCGGCAGCTCGCCCTTGTAGGGCTGGTAGGAATGGAACAGACGGTTCATCACCGCTGTGCCGCGCGTGTCGGTCAGAAGCTCGGACTGGTAGCCGATCAGGCCACGCGTCGGCGCATGGAAGACCAGGCGCTGGCGGTTGCCGCCCGAAGGACGCAGCTCGACCATCTCGGCCTTGCGCTCCGACATCTTCTGCACGACGACACCGGCATGTTCCTCGTCGACGTCGATGACGACTTCTTCGACGGGCTCCAGCAATTCGCCGTTCTCGTCTTTCTGCATGACCACGCGCGGACGCGACACGGCGAGCTCGAAGCCCTCGCGGCGCATCGTCTCGATCAGAACCGCAAGCTGAAGCTCGCCACGGCCGGAAACGAAGAACGAATCCTTGTCGGCCGATTCCTCGATCTTGAGCGCAACGTTGCCTTCAGCTTCCTTGAGCAGGCGGTCGCGGATGACACGGCTGGTCACCTTGTCGMCCTCGGTGCCGGCCAGCGGCGAATCGTTGACGATGAAGGACATGGTGACGGTCGGCGGATCGATCGGCTGCGCATGCAGCGGCTCGGTCACGGCCGGATCGCAGAACGTGTCTGCGACGGTGCCCTTCGACAGGCCGGCGATGGCAACGATGTCGCCCGCCTGCGCTTCTTCGATCGGCTGGCGCTCGAGGCCACGGAAAGCCAGGATCTTGGAGACGCGGCCGGTTTCGAGCAGCGTGCCGTCATGGTGCAGCACCTTGACCGGCTGGTTCGACTTCAGCGTGCCGGATTCGATGCGGCCGGTGATGATGCGGCCGAGGAACGGGTTGGCCTCGAGAATGGTGCCGATCATGCGGAACGGGCCGGGGTGAACGGTCGGTGCCGGAACATGCTTGAGCACGAGGTCGAACAGCGGCGTGAGGCCCTGATCCTTCGGGCCTTCCGGATTCTCGGAGACCCAGCCGTCGCGGCCCGAACCATAGAGGATCGGGAAGTCGAGCTGCTCGTCGGTAGCGTCGAGCGCAGCGAACAGGTCGAACACCTCGTTGATGACTTCCTGGTGGCGGGCGTCGGGACGGTCGATCTTGTTGATCACCACGATCGGACGCAGGCCGACCTTGAGCGCCTTGCCGACCACGAACTTGGTCTGCGGCATCGGGCCCTCGGCGGCGTCGACCAGAACGATGGCGCTGTCGACCATCGACAGGATGCGCTCGACCTCACCACCGAAATCGGCGTGGCCAGGGGTGTCGACGATGTTGATGCGGGTATCCTTCCAGTCGACCGAAGTCGCCTTTGCCAGGATGGTAATGCCGCGTTCTTTTTCGATGTCGTTCGAGTCCATCGCGCGTTCGGCGACGCGCTGGTTCTCGCGGAACGAGCCGGATTGTTTGAGGAGCGCATCGACGAGCGTGGTCTTGCCATGGTCGACGTGCGCGATGATCGCGATATTGCGGAGGTTCATATGTCTTCTCGGGAGCGTTGCGGGCACTGCCTGTCGACGCGCCGCGTTTCGTGTGGGCGGCTCATACAGGTTTTTTCGCAAATGCGAAAGGGGGGCGGCCAAATCGACTGATTTTCTGCCAGCGGGCAAGACTACAAAATGTCGCCCCAGTCGACACGGCGCGCCGTCTTGAACCGCTCGCCATCGCGCTTGGTTAGCATCTTTTCGTCAATCGAGCCATTTTCCTGGCATAGCTTCAGCTGGATCTTTCCCGATCCGCCGCGCGCCGGCGCCAGAACGCGGGCGCCAAATGTTTCGGCTCGCGTCCGCGATGCCGCAAGGAAGATGTACTTTTCGTCTTCCCATGGCACGTCGCCACGCTTGGTCAGCCGATGCAGGCGCGAGCGCGCCACGCGCCGCGAAAAATGGCACCAGTCAGGTTCGACGATCGGACAGGCCTCACTGTGCGGACAAGGTGCGGCCAGATGCGCGCCCAGTTCGATGAGCCGTGACCGCACCGCCATCATCCGCCACCAGCCGGCCGGCGTGCCTGGCTCGACCACCACCAGCAAGCCGTTCGTTGCCGCCCACAGCCGCTCGACAAGCGCCAGCCCTTCGGCCGGCGACAATTCGTCGAGCACATAGGCAAGTGTCACCAGATCGGCTTTATCGGCTTCGAAGCTCTTGGAGGCATCGGCCGCGCGCCATTCGACATGTTCGACGCCCGAATGCGCAGACAGTTCCACGCCCACCTTGCGGATCGACTGGCTCGCTTCGAGCATCAGCGCCGAGGTGATCGTCGGCCAGCAATCGGAGGCGGCCCAAAGTGCCGTGCCTGGACCAGCGCCGACATCGAGCAGGCTCTTCGGCTCGAAATCCGGCAGCAGCTCAGCGGCACTTTCGAGGCTGGCCCGCAGCGCCGCGAATGTCGCCGGCAGGCGTGTCGCCAGATAGGCGCGCGCGAACATCTCGTCGGACAGGTGGAGCCTGCCGTCCCGCGTCTCAGCCCGATAGCGGGAAGACAAAGTGTCGGCCGCGCGCTGCAGCTCCGCAAGCGGCACGCCTTCCAGCGCACGGTCGACCGCCGCTCTCAATGTTGCTGGTAGTTCCATCTGCTATCCGAACTAGGCTCTTTCGAGATTCAGGTCAGGCCGCGCTGAAATGGTGGGTTCCGAGAACCGGAGCGGAGCGTACATTCAGGTGCGTGAGCACCGGAAGCGCAGGAAACCACCATTTGCAAGCCGGCCTCACCTGAATCTTACACGAGGCCGCGCTTCTCCATCATCGCTTCGGGCGACGGCATCTTGCCGCGGAAGGCCTTGTAGAGTTCTTCCGGATCGGCCGAGCCGCCCGCCGAATAGATGTGCTTGCGCAGCTTCTCGGCCATGGCGGGGTTGAACGCATCGCCCGTCTCCTCGAAGGCGGCGAAAGCGTCGGCGTCGAGCACTTCCGACCACATGTAGGAGTAATAACCGGCCGAGTAACCCTCGCCCGAGAACACGTGCAGGAAATGCGGAGTGCGGTGTCGCATGACGATCGCGTCAGGCATGCCAAGCTTTTCCAGCGTCTCGGCTTCGAAGGCCGCCGGTTCGGCTGGCGCGTCTGGACGGGCATGATAGGCCATATCGACAAGCGCCGACGAGGTGAACTCGACCGTGGCGAAGCCCGCGCCAAAGGTCTTGGCCGCCAGCATCTTGTCGAGCAATTCCTTGGGCATAGCCTTGCCGGTCTTGTAGTGCAGCGCGTGCTTTTCCAGCACCGCCGGCACCGTCAGCCAATGCTCGTAGAGCTGCGACGGCAACTCGACGAAGTCGCGGCTCACCGACGTGCCCGCCACCGAAGGCCAGGTGACGTCGGTCAGCATGCCGTGCAGCGCGTGGCCGAATTCGTGGAACAGCGTCTTGGCCTCGTCGAGCGACAGCAGCGCCGGCTCGCCCTCCGCAGGCTTGGCGAAGTTCATGATGTTGTAGATGATGGGCGTCGAACCCTTGCCGAGCTTGTAGCCGGACTGGAGCGCGCTCATCCAGGCGCCGGAGCGCTTCGACTGACGCGCGAAATAGTCGGCGAGGAAAAGCCCGCGCTTGCTGCCGTCGGCGTTGAACACTTCGAACACCCTGGCGTCTGGGTGCCAGGCGGTGATGCCGGTCTTTTCCTTGAAGCTTATGCCGAACAGACGCGTCGCCACATCGAAGCACGCGTCGATGATCTTTTCGAGCTGGAGATACGGCTTCAGCTCGGCCTCGTCGAAGGCGTATTTCTCAGCCCGCAGCTTCTCCTGATAAAAGCGCCAGTCCCAGGCAGCGAGCTTGTCGTTGCTGCCTGCGGCTGCTGCCAGCCGCTGCAATTCGGTCTCGTCGGCAGCTGCCTTTTCGCGCGCCTTGTTCCACACCGGTTCCAGCAGCTCCATCACCGCCTTCGGCGTCTTGGCCATGGTGTCGTCGAGCTTGAGGGCCGCATAGCTGCCATAGCCGAGCAGCCGGGCCTTTTCGGCGCGCAGGCTGAGCGTATCGCGCACCACACCGGCATTGTCGGTTTCGCCACCGGTCTCACCACGCCCGGCAAAGGCCTTGAACGCCTTTTCACGCAGATCGCGCCGCTCGGAGAATGTCGTGAAGGGTTCATAGATAGAGCGCGACAAGGTGACGGCATATTTGCCCTTTTGGCCGCGTGTCTCCGCTGCCTGGGCCATCGCCCCGCGCACGAATTCCGGCAGGCCGGCAAGATCGCCCTCGTCGAGAAACAGCACCCATTCCTTCTCATCAGCCAACACGTTCTGGCCGAACTTGGCGCCGAGCGAGGCGAGCTGCTCGTTGATATCCGCAAGCCGCTTCTTGCCCTCGGGGTCGAGCCTGGCGCCCGAGCGGACAAACCCCTTCCAGGTCTTTTCGAGTACGCGCAGCGCCTCGGCATCGAGGCCGAGCTCGGCCCGGCGGGCGTAGAGATCGTCGATACGGGCAAACAGCTTCTCGTTCATCGAAATCGCCGAGAAATGCCTGGCCATCTTCGGCGAGATTTCGCGCTCCATCGCCTGGATCGCGTCATTGGTGTGGGCACCAGCGCGGCACCAGAAGATCGACGAGACATGGTCGAGCGGCTCACCCGCAAGCTCCAGCGCTTCGAGCGTATTGGCGATCGTCGCCGGCTCGGCATTGTTTGCGATGGCCTCGACCTCGGCGGCGTGCGCTCCAAGGGCTGCATCGAACACCGGGCCGAAATCGCCGTCTTCAATCCTGGTGAAATCCGGCAGGCCAAGCGGCCCGGCCCAATGGGTCAGTGGATGACGCGCGAGATCGATCTGAGCAGACATGAAGAGCTTCCTTGATAACTGCGGACAGCCCCGATGTAGGGCCGGACTGGAGGCCGCGCAACCGGATTGACTCATCGCCCACGGTAAACTAAGTGAACCATATAATAAGGAATGCTTAGCAATATGCCCGCCAGCCTCGACACCGACACGTTCGGCTTCATCGTCAACGATCTCTCGCGCATCATCCGCGCCGAGATGGATCGCCGTACCACCGAAGCCGGCCTGGGCCTGACCACCGGCGAGGGCCGTGTTCTGTTCAACGCGTTGCGCGCCGGCCCGATCCGCCAGACAGCACTTGCCGAACGCCTCGGCATCGAGGCGATGACGCTGAGCGGCCTTGTCGACAGGCTTGAGGCCAAGGGATTTGTCGAGCGCAAGCCCGATCCCGCCGACCGCCGCGCCAAGCTCGTCACGCTGACCGATGCTGGTAAAACGGTGGTCGCCCAGATCGAGCCGATTGCCGCATCGATCCGCGGCGAAGCCGCCCACGGCATCGACCCCGACGACTGGCAGCGCCTGCTGGTCTCGCTGCGCACCGCCCGCACGAACTTGCTCGCCGTCCGCACCGAAGCGCTTTCGAGCGAGGATGCGGCGGCATGAACATGCGATCTGATATTGCCATGGCCGAACCGTTGAAAACCGCCGCCTCACCAATCATGAGCGAACGTCGGGTCTCCATGATCGGCGGCCTGATGGTCGCCATCGGCCCGATCTCGCTGGCGCTGTTCACCCCAGCCATGCCCGAGATCGTCCAGGCTTTCGGCACCACCGAAGCGGCGGTCAAGATGACGCTGTCGCTCTATTTCGGCGGCTTCGCCTTCGCCCAGCTCGTCTGCGGTCCGCTCTCCGACGGGTTCGGCCGCCGCCCGATCACGCTCGTCTTCATGGCCATCTATCTCGCCGCAAGCGTTTTGGCGCTGGTCGCGCCCAACATCGAAACGCTTATCGCCGCCCGCTTCCTCCAGGGCGTGGGTGCCGCTGTCGGCGTGTCGGTGGCCCGCGCGGTTGTCCGCGACGTCTTCACCCATGAACGCTCGGCCCGCATCATGAACATGATCGGCATCCTTCTGGCACTCGGGCCGGCAGTCGCACCAACGCTGGGCGGCCTGACCATGGAGTTCTTCGGCTGGCATGCCATCTTCATCGTCATGGTGTTGCTCGGCATCGTCGTCATGGCGGTTGCGATCTTCGCCTTGCGCGAGACGGTGACGCGCGACCTCAGCCGCATTCGCCCTAAGGCCCTTGCCGCTTCCTACGGATCGTTGTTCCGCAGTCCCTATTTCGTGCTGTGCTGCCTGGTCATCGCCGGCACGACGGGCGCAATCTATACCCAGGCTACCGTGCTCGCCTTCATCCTGATGGAGCGCGTCGGCCTGAGCCCCACCCAGTTCGGCATCGGCATGTTGATGCAGACGGCCAATTTCATGGCCGGAGCGGTCGTCATGCGCATGTTCATGCAGCGTTACGGCGCCGCGCGCATGGTACCGGTCGGCCTGACCTTCGTCGCCATCGGCTCCATCGCCATGGCCGTCCTGCTCAGGACCTATGAGCCCAGCTTTCTGCTCGTCATGGTCCCAGTCGGCATCTATGCCTTTGGCATCGCCATGATCTCGCCGGCGATGATGACGGCAGCAATGGCCCCCTTTCCCGAAAACGCCGGCGCCGCCTCCGCCATGATGGGCTTCTTCCAGATGGGCGCGGGCATGGTCGGCGGCGCGGTGGCGGCATGGATGGGCGACCCGGTGACAGCCCTTGCCACCGTCATCCCAACAATGGGCCTCATCGCCATCCTGTCCTGGCTCGGCTGGCGCAGCTTGCCCGAGCCCTCACTGATGACGCGGCTGAAGTAATCGCGTCATGGCGTTTCGCAACCGTCGCCAACCGTCGATTGCGTATTGGCAATGATGCGTCCATCCCTCGTCGTGAACATCTCGCGCATCGTCATGTCGTTGCCGGGAAAGTCGTAGCAGGTCAGCACCATCGTGGTATCGCCCACCTCGCTCTCGATCTTGTGGCGGATGGTGGCGCCCTTGGCCGCCGTTTCCCATTCATCCATCGAGGCGATGAACTCGGCCTTGGACTGGGTCACGTCGAGATCGTCGAGCGTGATCGTCGCATCATCGGCCAGCAGCTCCGAAAGCGCGGCCCGATCGGCTTTCAGCAAGGCATCATACCAACGGTCGATGATGCTTTGCTGGGCGAGCGCCTGGAGTGGCACGGCGCAAATGGCCATGGCAAGCACAGCGCCTGCAACGATTGCCCTGACAGCCTTCATCGCCGCTTCCTCCGCAACGAACGTCCGGGCCATTAAACCCAGATCGCGACCGGAATGCCATAGGCATCCCTGCCCGGCGGCGACGGAAAACTTGTAGTCTCGCCGCGATAATGCCGCTCGGCGATCAGCAGCATCGCGCAAGCATCGAGAAAATCGTCCGCCGCAGCCCCGCGCGGCGGCATTTGATCGAGAAAAGCACGGTCATGACCGCACCGCGCCAGTAGTGTCTTCCGCTCTTCCATGCCGTCAGGATTGACCCGGCCCTTGATCTTCTTGGGCAGGCTCATCGCCTGCCCGCCATTCAGTCGCCAGAACGCCACCTCGGGATGCGACTCGATCACCCGCTCGCGCAACTCCGGCCGCGCCACCATCAGCGCGTCGATCTCGCGGATCTTGGAGAAGATGCCGAATGCCTGGATCGACACGCCGCGCGGCGGCTCGGAGGTCTGTCTCGCCACCTCGCTCGCCCGGCGGTKCGCGGCATACCATTCTTCGATATCGGTGAAGGGAGCCGCCTCTGCATGCACTGCTGCCCGCGACGGGATCGAAAAGACGCTCGACTGGCGCGGCCCGAGCAACGGCCGCACCAAGGCCTCCGGCCCACGCCCGCCCCTGGCCGTGAACTCAGGAAGTCCGATCGGCATGTCGACAGCCACCACGGCATCGTCAGGCAATGCCCTGAGTAGGGCCTCGAAGCTGCCGAACACCTCGGCTTTCGTCTCGGTGTCGTTGCGGATCACAGCGACCCAGCCGGCCTTGCAGCCGTCGACACCGGCAATCGTCATGCCCCGGAATCCTGGACGGGTTTGCGGCTCCGCGAGGGATGAATGAGCGTGCGCAGCTCGACCATCGCCATCGGGTGCGACAAGCTTTGCGCATCGGTTTCGAGCTGCAGCTCGTCGCCGCCGCGCTTGGAGGTGCGGGCGAGTATCTCGTAGACCGAAGCGGTGGTCGTTTGCAGCGCCTTGGCGGCCGTCTCGCCGGCAAGCAATCGCGCCAGAAAAACCGCGGCGCTGAGGTCGCCAAGACCGTTCGGCGGACGCTCGACGGTGCGATGCTCGGCCAGCAGCGCCTGCGTCTGGGTGACCAGCAGATTGCCGGTGCCGCCAGCCATCATCGCATGCGCGGAGGTCACCAGCATGGTTGCCGGCCCAAGCCCAAGCGCTGCCGCCATCGTTGCGCGCATATCGTCAGCCTTTGCGCCCGCCAGCCACTCCAGCTCGTAGCGATTGGGCGTTGCGATATCGGCCAAGGGCAGCAGCCGGTCGCGAATGCCGGCAGCCAGCGCCTCGGCGACATAAAGCCCGCCGGAATCGCCGATGACAGGGTCGCAGACATAAAGCGCCTTCGGGTTATTCGCCTTCACGGTCTCGACCAGCGAGGCCACGGCCTCCACCTGACCGGCTTCGCCGAGATAGCCCGACAGCACCGCCGTGACCTCACCCAGCCACGGTGCCCGTTCGAGATCGGCCATGAAGGCGACGAACTGTTCCGTCGGCGGCACGATGCGCGTCGCTTTGCCATGGCCAGGATGCCACGGCAAAATCACCGTCGGCACCGCCCAGACCGGATGGCCAAGCGTCTCCAGCGCGAAAACCGCCGCGCGGTTGCCCACCGATCCGCGCGCGACATGGCTCGACACGACGATCACCGCGCGTGGCGCGGCTGTCTCGGCTTGAGATGTCATGAAGTTATCCGCCTCGAACGAGATAGTTGATCAGCCACAGAATCAAGCCGACAGTCAGCACAAATCCCAAGATGCGACCGATGCGCGTGCCGATATGCTCGATCGGGTCGGCCTTGTCGACGTCGGCAGCAGCGAGATGATTGCGCATCTCGCTGGTCTTGCGCGTAACGAAAGAGCCGCCGCCGGGTTCGCTCTCGCGCGCGATGCGGTCGAGGATACGGCGCGATTCCTTTTCGCTGTCGCTGTCTCTCGGCGACGTCATCGTCAAAGCTCTCCCGGCATCATCGCCCATCGAACGCCGGTTTTTTCCGACCGTGTTTGTGATAATGCTGTGGCATCAGTTGCTTTGTCGAGGACAATCCGATGCGCATGCAAGCTTCGCCGGCACTTCCTGCTTTTCGCCTGCTTCCGGCCCTCGTGTTCCTGACGATTGTCATGCCGTTCCTTTCGGCTTGCGGCTACAACACCATCCCGACACAGGAAGAGCAGGCGAAAGCCGCCTGGAGCGAAGTGCTGAACCAGTATCAGCGCCGCGCCGATCTCATCCCCAACCTCGTCGAAACGGTGAAGGGTTATGCCACGCACGAACAAGACACGCTCGAAGGTGTCGTCCAGGCCCGCGCCAAGGCAACCCAGGTCACCGTCACGCCCGAGACGCTGACCGACCCCAATGCCTTCAAGGCCTTCCAGGACAACCAGGCAGGGCTGACCAGCGCGCTGTCGCGCCTGCTCGCCGTCGTCGAAAACTATCCCGACCTCAAGGCCAACCAGAATTTCATGGCGCTGCAGGCCCAGCTCGAAGGCACCGAAAACCGCATCGCGGTCGCCCGCCGCGACTACATCGAGACCGTTCGCGTCTACAACACCTCGCTGAAGACCTTCCCCGCAATGCTGTGGAACTCGCTGTGGTTCCGCAACCAGCCGTTCCAGAACTTCACCGTCGCCGAAGACAAGCTCGAGGCACCGAAGGTCAATTTCGGCACCAAGCAGGGCGGGTGACCGTCGCGGTCAGGCGTCAAGGCAGTGCTTTTATCGCGGATGGGCGAGCCATGCCCCTCACCCTTACCCTCTCCCCGTAAACGGGGCGAGGGGGGCGCCGGCGTTGCGGCATGCCCCTTCTCCCCGCCTGCGGGGAGAAGGTCCCGGCAGGGGGATGAGGGGC
>NZ_JBFUIP010000082.1:0-24924 GCF_056401815.1 Aminobacter sp. P4_D5
GATCTCCCCCCTTGAGGGGGAGATGGCCGGCAGGCCAGAGGGGGGTGTTTCTCGCAAAACCCTCGACGAAGCCGCCGCCAAATCCCTGCTGCGTGAGGCGGGTCTCGCGGTGCCAGCCGGACGTCGCACGGCGACTGTTGCAGAAGCGATCGAGGCCGCCGACATGCTCGGCCACCCTGTCGCACTCAAGGCGCTCGGCGTTGCCCACAAGAGCGAGCTGGGCGCGGTGCGGCTCAACCTGAAGAATGCCGAGGACGTGGGATCGGCCGTCGCGGAACTGCTGCCGTTCGGTCACGGCCTCTATGTAGAGAAGATGGTCACAGGCGGCATTGGCGAGTTGATTGTCGGTGTCGTCAGCGATCCTCTGTTCGGGCCGGTCATGACGATTGGCACCGGCGGCGTGCTGGTCGAGTTGCTGAAGGACAGCGCGACGCTGCTCTTGCCGGCGCCGCGTTCCGAGATCGACGCAGCCCTGCGCGGCCTGAAAATGTTTCCGCTGCTCGACGGTTATCGCAGCAGGCCCAAGGCCGACCTCGACGCGGCAATCGAGGCGATAGTGGGCATCGCCGGCTTCGTTTCGACCCATGCCGAGGTGATCGAGGAACTCGACATCAATCCGCTGATCGTTTGCGGGCAAGGGCAAGGCGCGTGGATCGCCGATGCCTTGCTTGTTACTCGTGAAGCTTCGTAGGAGGGAAAAATGTCCGACGTCGTCAAAACCCGCCGCGAGGGCGTTATCCTCGAAGTCACGCTCGACCGGCCGAAGGCCAACGCCATCGACCTCAAGACCTCGCGGGAAATGGGCGAGGCCTTCAAGGCGTTTCGCGACGATCCCGCGTTGCGCGTCGCCATCGTAAAAACGGCCGGGGACAAATTCTTCTCGGCCGGCTGGGACCTCAAGGCCGCCGCAAATGGCGATGCGGTCGACGGCGATTATGGCGTCGGCGGTTTTGCCGGCCTGCAGGAACTGCGCGACCTCAACAAGCCGGTGATCGCCTGCGTCAACGGCATGGCTGTCGGCGGCGGCTTCGAACTGGCGCTGTCCTGCGACCTGATCTACGCCTCCGATCATTCGAGCTTCGCTTTGCCCGAGATCAAGGCCGGAACGCTGGCGGATGCTGCAACCATCAAGCTGCCCAAGCGCATTCCTTACCATGTCGCCATGGACCTTTTGCTTACTGGCCGCTGGATGGATGTCGCCGAGGCGCATAGCTGGGGGCTGGTCAACGAGGTGCTGCCGGCCGACAAGCTCGAGGATCGTGTCTGGGAGGTCGCGCGCCTGCTTGCCGGCGGTCCGCCGCTGGTGTTTGCCGCGATCAAGGAAGTGGCGCGCGCTGCCGAAGTCATGGGCTTCCAGGAGACGATGAATCGCATCACCAAGCGCCAGTTCCGCACGGTCGACGAACTTTATGCCTCGGATGACAACCTTGAGGGCTTTCGCGCGTTTGCCGAGAAGCGCGACCCGGTATGGAAGGGGAAGTGAGGTAAGGTTTGCTCCCATGACCGACTACGCCAAACTCATCGACGCCGAGACTTGGGCGTTCATCGAGCGGACCAATTCATATTATCCGCCCGACACGATCGATTACACCATCGCCCAGCAGCGCGAGATCTACGATCGCATGTGCCGCGAGTTTTTCGCTGGCTACCCAGAAGGGGTTGCGGCCGAGACGACGAGCGTCGCCACGTCGACGCACGACATTCCCATCCGCGTCTATCGGTTGGCCGGCAGGAAGCCGGCGGCCGTCGTGGTCTATTTCCATGGCGGAGGGTTCATCCTCGGCGGGCTCGACAGTCATGACGATGTCTGTGCCGAGTTGTGCGGTAGGACGGGCTTTGAAGTGGTTTCGGTCGACTATCGGTTGGCCCCGGAGCACCGCCATCCAGCAGCCTTCGACGATGTCCTGAAGGCCTTCGAATGGGCGACAGCCGTCTACGACCTGCCCATCGTGCTTGCCGGCGATAGTGCCGGCGGCAATCTGGCCTCCGCTGTCAGCCACGCCACGCGCGGCCATGTACGAAAGCCCATTGGCCAGGTGCTGATCTATCCCGGCCTCGGCGGCGACCAGTCGCGCGGCTCCTATGTCAAGCATGCCGAAGCGCCGATGCTGACGGTGCGCGACCTTCATTTCTACCAGGACGTCCGCACCGGCGGCGAAGACCGCACCGGCGACATCACCATGTCGCCGCTCGCCGACGGCGACTTCGCCAATCTGCCGCCGACGTTGATCGTCACCGCCGAATGCGACCCGCTGTCGTCGGACGGCGAGGCCTATGGCGAGCGTGTCGTCGCGGCTGAAGGTCAGGCGTTCTGGTGCGAGGAGCCGGGGCTGGTGCATGGCTATCTCCGCGCCCGCCACACGGTCGGCCGTGCCCGCGAAAGCTTCGCCAGGATCGTGGATGCGGTGGGGGTGCTGGGGCGAGGGGAATGGGTGTGGTGAGCTACTTCGACAGGCGTGCGCCGATGTCCATGCGCTGATGAGGAATGCGGACCACGTCGATGGTTTCGCCCATGGCACGATAGACGATGAAATGCGAGCCGATGCTCAGCTTGTGATAGCCGGACCTGATGTCCGCGAGTGAGCGACCCTTGCGACGGCCTGCGGCGAGCTCGGTGCATGAGCCATGTATCTGCAGGACATACTGGTCGGCTTGATCTGCGCTCCACGTTTCAGCGGTGTAGCGCCAGATCAGCTCGAGATCCGTTTCGGCTGCCGGAGAAAAGATCAGCCGCTTAGCGGCCATGGCCGGCACGCATCCGGCCCAAGAATTTCTCGATGTTCAGCGGCGCGGACGGGCCGCTTTCCTCGCCTTCGATGATGGCCGCGCGCAGCTGTGCCACCTGCAATTCGTGCTCTTCCAATAGCCGGAGCCCAGCGCGTACCACCTCGCTGGCCGAGCTGTAGCGGCCATCTTCAACCTGTCTCTCGACGAAATCCGAGAAGTGGTGGCCGAGGGAAATGGACGTGTTTTTGTTCATGGGGCAATAATACCAAAAATTGGTATTATTGCCCATAAGCTCAGTTCCCAGCACTTTCCATGCGCCGGCCCTTGATCGCCTTTTCCAGCCAGCCGATTTCCATTTCCGGCACCGACGACAAAAGCAGGTCCGTATAGGCATCGAAAGGCGGCTTCAGCACCTCGGATTTCGGCCCGTAGCGCACCACCTCGCCGCGATACATCACCGCGATGGAATCGGCGATCGACTTCACCGTTGCCAGATCATGGGTGATGAAGAGATAAGCGACGCCTTCCTCCGCCTGCAGGTCGAGCAAAAGCTTGAGGATACCGTTGGCGACCAGCGGGTCGAGCGCGCTCGTCACCTCATCGCAGATGATCAGCCTGGGCTTGGCGGCGAGCGCACGGGCAATACAGACGCGCTGCTTTTGCCCGCCTGAAAGCTCGGCTGGATAGCGGTCGGCAAAACCGCGCCCCATCTCGATCTTGTCGAGCAGTTCGGCGACACGTTTGTCGCGCTCGGAGCCCCTCATGCCGAAATAAAACTCCAGCGGCCGGCCGATGATGGTGCCCACCGTCTGGCGCGGGTTCATCGCGACGTCCGCCATCTGGTAGATCATCTGCAGCTCGCGCAGGTCGTCCTTGGTGCGATCGGCGAGGCGATTGGCGAGCGTGCGGCCGGCAAAGGTGATGCTGCCTTGCTCGGGCGGCAAAAGGCCGGTGATGGCGCGTGCCAGCGTCGATTTGCCGGAGCCGGATTCGCCGACAACGGCCAGCGTCTGGCCGGGCAGGATGTCGACCGAGGCGTTCTTCAACACCTTGATCTTGCCGCCGCCATAGGCGGCCGTGATGTTCCTCACCGACAAGAACGGGATAGCACCGGGCTGCTTTTCCTCGTGCTCGATCTCATGCACCGAAACCAGCGCACTGGTGTATTCTTGGCGCGGCTCCTTGATGATCTGGCGCGTTCCGCCCCATTCGACCAGCTTGCCGTGCCTCAGCACCATGATCTCGTCGGAGACCTGGGCAACCACGGCGAGGTCGTGGCTGATGTAGAGGGCGGCGACGCCGGTGTCGCGGATGGCGTCCTTGATCGCTGCCAGCACATCGATCTGGGTGGTCACGTCGAGCGCTGTCGTCGGCTCGTCGAAGACGATCAAATCGGGCTCTGAGCACAGCGCCATGGCCGTCATGGCGCGCTGGAGTTGACCACCCGAGACCTGATGGGGAAAACGCTTGCCGATGTTTTCGGGGTCGGGAAGGCTGAGCTTCTTGAACAGGGCCACCGCGCGCTTCTCCGCTTCGGCTCTGGTCGCCACGCCGTGCAGGATCGATGCTTCCACCACCTGGTCCATCAGCCGATGCGCGGGGTTGAAGGCGGCGGCCGCCGACTGCGCGACGTAGCAGACCTCGCGCCCACGAAGCGCGCGGATGCCTTGCGTGCTGCCCTTGCGGATGTCGCGGCCGTTGAGAATGATCTCGCCGCCTGTGATCTTCACCCCACCACGGCCATAGGCCATGGCCGACAGGCCGATGGTCGATTTGCCGGCACCAGATTCGCCAATCAGGCCAAGCACCTGGCCCTTCTTAAGCGACAGCGAGACATCGTGAACCAGCGTGATGGTGCGCGGGGCTTCGCCTGGCGGATAGACCTTGGCCTCGATCCTGAGGTTGCGGATGTCGAGCAAGGTCTCGGACCCGTTCGCAGGTGACTTAGCCATTGCCGCGCCCTCCCTTGAGATCGGTGGTGCGGTTGAGCACCCAGTCGGCGACGAGGTTGACGGAGATGGCGAGAATGGAAATCGCCGCCGCCGGGATCAGGGCTGCCGGAATGCCGAAGACGATGCCGTCCTTGTTTTCCTTGACCATGCCGCCCCAATCGGCATCCGGCGGCTGCACGCCGAGCCCAAGGAAAGAAAGCGCAGACAAAAACAGCACCGCATAGATGAAGCGCAGGCCGAGTTCGGACACCAGCGGCGACAGCGCGTTGGGCAGGATCTCGCGGAAGATGATCCAGCCCTTGCCTTCGCCGCGCAGCTTGGCCGCCTCGACGAAGTCCATGACGTTGATGTCGACGGCAACGGCGCGCGACAGTCGGTAGACGCGGGTCGAGTCGAGGATGCCCATGACCAGGATCAGCGTTACCAGCGTCGATGGCAGCACTGACAAAACGACGAGCGCGAAGATCAGCGTCGGGATCGCCATCAGCAGGTCGACGAAGCGCGACATGCCTGCGTCGAACCAGCCGCCGACGACGGCGGCGGTGAAGCCGAGGATCGCGCCGAGCGAGAAGGACAAGGCTGTCGCCAGCACGGCGATGAAGATCGTCGTGCGTGCGCCGTAGATCATGCGCGACAGTAGATCGCGGCCGAGATTGTCGGTGCCGAGCAGGAACTTGCTCGACATCGGCGCCCAGACATCGCCGACGATTTCGCCGAGGCCGTAAGGTGCAATCAACGGCGCGAAGATCGCCGCGATCAGGAAAAGCGTCGTCAGGATCAGGCCGATCCAGGCGGTGATGGGAATGCGTTTCAGATCAAGCATGACGCGCCCCTCATTTCGGATGCCTGAGGCGCGGATTGGCGATGATGGCGGCGATGTCGGCGATGATGTTGAGGCCGATATAGACCGCAGCGAAGATCAGCCCCACCGCCTGCACCACCGGCACATCGCGCTTGGCGACATGGTCGACAAGATATTGCCCCATGCCGGGATAGACAAAGATCACTTCGATGACGACGACGCCAACGATGAGGAAAGCGAGGTTGAGCATCACCACGTTGATGATCGGGGCGATCGCATTGGGGAAGGCATGCTTGCGGATGATGTTGAAGGGCGAAAGACCCTTGAGCTCTGCTGTCTCGATATAGGCCGACTGCATGACGTTGAGGATCGCCGCGCGCGTCATGCGCATCATGTGGGCGAGCACGACAAGCGTCAGTGCCGTTGCCGGCAGGGCGATCGCCTTCATGCGTTCGAGAAACGGCATGCCGTCATAGACGGTGGAGATGCCGGGAAAGATCTGCCACTTCACTGCGAAGAAATAGACGAGCAGATAGCCGACGAAGAATTCGGGCAGCGAAGTCGAGGCAAGTGCAAGGCCGGATATGGTCTTGTCGATCCAGCCATTGCGATAACGCACGGCAAGCAGGCCCAAGATGATGGCCAGCGGAATGGAAACGACCGCGGCCCAGAAGGCGAGGAACAGCGTGTTCCAGAGCCGTCCGCCGATGGCGTGCGCGATATCCTGCCGGCTCGACAGAGCGGTGCCGAGATCGCCGGTCAAAACGCCGCCGAGCCATCTGAAGTACCTGATATAGGCCGGGTCGTTGAGGCCAAGTTCCTGGCGCAGATTGGCGAGGGCCTGCGGCGTTGCCGACTGGCCGAGAATGGATTGGGCGACGTCGCCGGGCAGGATTTGCGTGCCGGCGAAAATCAGGACCGATACGGCCAGAAGCAGGAGCAGTCCCAGCGCAATGCGCTGGGCTATCAGTTTCAGGATTGGGTTGGACATGCGGACAACACCGTTGTCACGCGTTGAGCCAGCACTTGGACAGCGCGTAGCCGCCCATCATCTCCTGGTTGCCGTCGGGGACCCAGCCGCCGACCTTGGCGCTGGYGGCGTCGATGAAGTCGTTGAACATCGGCGTGATGACGCCGCCCTCGTCGCGCACGATCTGGCCCATGTCGGCGTAGATCTTCTTGCGCTTGTCATTGTCCAGCTCGGAGCGCGCCGCAAACAGCATCTTGTCGAAATCTTCGCGGAAGAAGCGGGTGTCGTTCCACTCGGCCTTGGAATAATAGGCGGTCGAATACATCTGGTCCTGCGTCGGCCGCCCGCCCCAATAGGAGGCCGAGAAGGGCTGCTTGTTCCACACTTCCGACCAGTAGCCGTCGCCGGGCTCGCGCTTGACCTCGAGCGTGATGCCAGCCTTGGCGGCGCTCTGCTGGTAAAGCTGAGCGGCGTCAACAGCACCAGGGAAGGCAACGTCCGAGGTGCGCAGCAGCACCGACCCGGAATGCCCTGACTTCTTGTAGTGGAACGCTGCCTTGTCGGGATCGTATTTGCGCTGCTCCATTTCGGTGAAAAGCGGATAGGCCTTGTTGATCGGCGTGTCGTTGCCGACCGAGCCGTAGCCCATCAGGATCTTCTGCAACATCTCCTCGCGGTCGAGCGCGTATTTCAGCGCGAGCCTGAGGTCGTTGTTGTCGAAGGGGGTGGTGTTGGTGTGGGCGATGAAGACGTAATGGCCACGGCCGGCGACGTTGCGGATGACGACGCCGGGCACGCGCTTGATCAGCTCGACGATCTTGGGCTCGACGCGATTGATGATATCGACCTGTCCGCCCTGCAGCGCTGACGTGCGCGCGGTCGCGTCATTGACGACGATGATTTCGATCTGGTCGGCGAAGCCGCGATCATCGCGCCAATAATTGGCGAACTTCTCGCCGCCGAGCCGCACGCCGGCTTCGTTGACGGTGATCTTGTAAGGGCCCGTGCCGATGCCCGCGTCCGGCTTGTCCTTGCCGCCATCGGGCTGGATCATCAGGTGATAGTCGTCGAGCAGGAAGGGCAGGTCGGCGTTGGCATCCTTCAGGGTGAAGACGACGTTCTGGCCGTCGGCCTTGACCGAGGCAATGCCGCCCATCAGGCCAAGCGCACCGGATTTCGCCTTTTCGTCGGAATGGCGTTCCATGGTCGCCACGACGTCGGCCGGGGTCATTTCCTTGCCATTGTGGAACTGCACGCCCTTGCGGATCTTGAAGGTCCAGACCTTGGCGTCGTCGGATGCGCCCCATTCTTCCGCCAGGGCCGGTTTCGGCTCGCCCTCAGGTGAAATCTGCACCAACTGCTCGGCCCACTGGCGGCCGAAGAAATAGGGGACCTGGCTCGACCATGATGCCGGGTCGAGGCTGTCGGTGGCAGCGCCACCTTGCATGCCGGCGCGCAGAATGCCGCCTTTGACGGGGCCTTCGGCCTTGGCGGCACTCGCCAGCAAGGAGTTTGCAAAGGTTGCCGCGACACCCAAGGCTGCAGCGCGGCCGAGGAAATCGCGGCGGCTCAACTTGCCGGCAGCAACGATACGGCTCAGGAATTCCAGTTCATTGGACAACGGAAGGCTCCTCACTCTGGCGGTCGTTATTGTTCGACTTCTGTCAGCAATATTGACCGTAACGTAAGGGCATCGGCAAGGCCGAATGCGACATGATGTGGCGCAATCGGCATGTCGTATCTGGGCCAACGGCCCGCGGCATCAGATGTGGTTGCGCGGAATGATTTCGTCGAAATCGCGCTGGAAAATCAGTTTCTCGCCTTCATAGGCTTCGATCCGGCCGGTGAGGTGGAAATTTTGCCCATCCGAGCGCATGGCGGTGAATGCTTCGGTCCTGATCGCCCAGTCGTTTCTGGACAAAGTCTGCGTCCAGTGGGTTTCGCCATGGGCCGAAAGCGGGCTTTTCGAGTCGATGGTCCAGAGCTCGCGGGCGATTTCGCCGATGACCAGGCCGTGGTCCATGTCACGGATTTCGCCGAAGTCGTCGACGATGCGCAGGCTGACTGTGTCTTTCGCGTCGTCGCGCTCGACCGTGCGGTTGTTCGAACTTTCGCGCAGTGTTTCGACCTGCCAGGGCGTCGCCCCTTCCGGCTCGGCGAAGCTCCATTCGTCGGCGCTGCTCGACGGACGTACCGGCAGGTCGACGGCGCCTTCATGCAGCGTGAGCGTCACCTCTTCCGGCGACGGCCAGACCAGCGGCCAATAGGTTGACGACACGGCCACCCGCAGTTTGTTGCCGGGTGCCACACGGTAAGCGATGTCGTCGAGATTGAAGACAATCTCCATCGTCTCGCCGGGGACAAGGTCCTCGGGGAATTCATGACCGTTGCGATGGCAGAGGTTGAGCACACCATAGGTGATGCGGGTCGACGCACCGCCCGGCTGAACGTCGCACAGGCGCACCGCCACCATGCCATGCCGGCGGTTTGCCGAAAGCTTGAGTCTGATGACCGGGCCGCCGACGATATCAAGCGGGGCGTCGAGCGGGGTGCTGTCGAAGCAGGCCGATTTGGCGTCGTCGACGCGCTGGTCGCCTGGCAATTCAGGCCCGAGCCAGATGGCGCAATATTCGCCCCCCGCCATGCCGCAATCCTGCGGTGAGTTGATCTCGACGGGTTTTCCGAGACCAGCGGCTTCGGCCAATCGGCCGTTCGTGCCGAACGTGAGGCGCTTGCTGGCAATGTTGGCGGAAGGCCATTGCTGCTCGGCGATCCAGCGACCCTGGCGTTCGAGATACCAGTCGCGCGGGGGTTCGGAATCCATGACGTAGAGCCGCATTGCCGGGTCGCTTTCGACGCCGTTTTCGATGCCTTTCAGCCAGCGGTCCCACCAGCGCAGGGCTTCCTGCAGGAAGCCGATGGCTGGCTTGGGTACGGCGAAATGCGGGTATTTGTGGACCCACGGCCCAACGATGCCCTTGACCGGCGCCTGTACGCCCTCGACCAGCCGCGACACCGTATTCTTGTAGGCGTCGCCCCAGCCGCCGACTGCCAGCACGGCAGCCTTGATCGCCGGAAAATCTTCGCAGACCGAGCCGCGTTTCCAATAGGCGTCGCGGGTCTGGTGCTTGAGCCAGAGCGCAGGCAGGAACGGCTCATTTTCGAGTCGGTCGAGCCACATGTCGCGCCATTTGTCGCCAACCAGGGCCGGGTCTGGCGGCCGCGACGAATAAGACAGCATGGTCGCGCCCCAGCCCATGTTCTCGTTGAGCAGAAGGCCGCCCTTGTAGTGGATGTCGTCGGCGTAGCGGTCGTCGGTCGAGCACAAGGTGATGACCGCCTTCAGTGCCGGCGGCTGCTTGGCCGCCACCTGCAGGCCGTTGAAGCCGCCCCAGGAAATACCCATCATGCCGGCGTTGCCGTTGCACCAGGGCTGGGCCGCTGCCCAGGCGATCACGTTGCAGGCGTCCTGCCACTCCTGCTCGGAATATTCGTCCTCCATCAGCCCTTCGGAATCACCATTGCCGCGCATGTCGACACGAATGCAGGCATAGCCGTGGCCGGCGAAATAAGGGTGGGTGAGGTTGTCGCGCGCCGTGGTGCCGTCGCGCTTGCGGTAGGGCAGATGCTCGATGATGACCGGCACCGGGTCCTGGTCGGCATCAGCGGGCATCCACACCCGCGCCGACAGGCGGCAGCCATCGGGCATAACGATGCCCATGTCGGGAAACTCGACGATGTCGCGCGGGAATTCGGTGATGGTTTTCATGCTTGGCTCCTGCGCCATCAGTAGGGCGCAGGCTGGCCGAAGCAAGAGCAACACGTGGGCCAGCGAACGGAATTCACTGGCCAGTTCGCGTCAATTCAGCGGAATGTCGTTGTCGATTTTGCCGGCCTGATAGGCGCCTGACATCTCGTCATAGCGCGCCGAGATTTTTGCGATGCGATCCTCCAGCCGCTTGCGGTCGGGCTCGGGAAGTTCGCGTACGAGCTTGCGCAGCGAATAGCTCTTCCAATAGGCATTTTCAGCGTTGTAGCCGCCCGGCTCCAGCGTGAAGACCTCTTTGAGGATCTTCAAATCATGCGGGATGGCAAAGCTGTCGCGCGAATCCTCGTGGCTGAAGAGATAGTAGAAATTGTCGAAGCCGGCCCAGGTGATGGCCGACAGGCACAGCGAGCAAGGCTCATGCGTCGACAAGAAGATGCAGTCCTTGGTCTCGGGCCGGTTGTCCCTAGGCATTTCGTAGAAGCGCTTCAGGCAGTGCATCTCGCCATGCCAGAGCGGGTTTTCGATCTCGTTGTTGGTCTCGGCCAGCACCAGCGAGCGGTCGCTCTTGTTGAGCAGTGCAGCGCCAAACAGC
The DNA here is from genome assembly GCF_056401815.1 of Aminobacter sp. P4_D5. Lineage (NCBI taxonomy): Bacteria > Pseudomonadati > Pseudomonadota > Alphaproteobacteria > Hyphomicrobiales > Phyllobacteriaceae > Aminobacter > Aminobacter sp. P4_D5. The sequence goes on from NZ_JBFUIP010000082.1 coordinate 10,813, forward strand.
TTGTTGCCCTTGGCCACGCCTTGCGCCGTCTTGGGTACGATGTCGTCTTCGATGACGTCGAACAGGCGCTCGATCAGGGAAAGCTCGGCCATGATGTCAAAACCCTTCGGGCAGGACGATTTCGTAAGGATGCGAGAAGTGGAACTCCTCGAGATTGGAGCCTGCGCCGCCGCGGTCGACAACGACGAAATCCTGGTTCTCGCCGATCGGCGTCAGCACCCCGTGCCACAGATTGCGCGGGTAATTCACGCCCTGTCCGGGCGAGGTGATGAAGGCATGCGGCTCGCCCGGGCCGTCGCCGATGTCGTGACAAACGACAACCAGATAGGGCCGTGGCGTAAGCGGAATGAAGGCCTGGCTGCCGAACGGATGACGCTCGACCATGGAGAGCTTCAGCGGGAATGGATAGGGCGTGCCCTTGAAGATGTTGATGATGACATGGCCATCCGGCCCTGACGCCTCGGCGCGAGCGAGCGCGTGATAGCGCTCGCATTTGCCTGAATTGATCGGGTAGTGGCTGTCGCAGTTGGTGTCGATCACCTCGCCGAATTCGGCGAAGTTCTCCCGCGTCAGCGGCTTGGCCACGATCCGCTTCATTTCACCCGACATGGCGGACCCTCAGCGGCGGCGCGTGGCGTTGAAGGCGCCGAGTTGCATGTGGCGGTTGACGTCCTTGTAGAGCAGGTAGCGGAACTTGCCGGGGCCACCGGCATAGCAGGCCTGCGGGCAGAAGGCGCGTAGCCACATGAAGTCACCGGCTTCGACCTCGACCCAGTCGTTGTTCAGCCGGTACACTGCCTTGCCTTCCAAGACATAGAGACCATGCTCCATGACGTGGGTTTCCGGGAAGGGGATGATGCCGCCCGGTTCGAAGGTCACCACCGTGACATGCATGTCGTGGCGCAGGTCGTTGGGGTCGACAAAGCGGGTGGTCGCCCACCTGCCGTCCGTGTCCGGCATGGCGTTCGGCTCGATTTCATTGTCATTCAGGAACAACGGATCGGGCGCATCGAGGCCGTCGACATATTCATAAGCCTTGCGGATCCAGTGGAAGCGCGCGGTCTCGGTGCCGGCATTGCGCATCGTCCAGCCGCTCGCCGGCGGCAGGTAGGCGTAGCCGCCCGGCGTCAGCACATGGCTCTTGCCTGATATCGTTACGGTCACTTCGCCTTCGACGACGAAGAACACACCCTCAGCACCAACATCCGGTTCCGGCCGCTCGCTGCCGCCGCCGGGCTGAACTTCCATGATGTATTGCGAGAAGGTCTCGGCAAATCCCGACAGGGGACGTGCGATGACCCACAGCCGCGTGCCGTCCCAATGCGGCAGGAAGCTGGTGACGATGTCCGAGAACTCGCGCTTGGGGATCACCGCATAGGCTTCGGTGAAGACGGCGCGGTCGGTGATCAGGTCGGTCTGAGGCGGCAAGCCGCCTTTCGGAGCGTAGTAGGAGCGGTTTGCCATGTTCTCTTAGCTTGGAAGGAGGTCGTGAAGTCGATACCAGGCGATGCGTTCCACCTGCTTGCAGGCAGTGGGGAATTCCTGGTCGCGGTTGTTGGCGATGCGGGTCTCGAACGCCTTCAATATGCTTGCCTTGTCGTTATCGCGCACCGCGATGATGAAGGGGAAGCCGAACTTCTCGACATAGGCGGTGTTGAGTTCGGTGAAACGGGCGCGCTCGGCGTCGGTCAGCGCGTCGAGGCCGGCGGACGCCTGCTCTTTGGTCGATTCTTCCGTCAGGCGCTTGGCCTGGGCCAGTTTGCCGGCAAGGTCGGGGTGGGCGGTCAAAACGCTGAGGCGCTCAGCTTCGCTTGCCGAGCGGAAAGGGCGGCACAGCGCGTTGTGCAGGCCGCCAGCACTGTCATGGGCCGGTCCGAGCTCCAGTTCGAAAGCGCGTTCGGCGATCCAAGGCGAATGCTCGAAGATTGAGCCGAAGCGCTGGACGAATTCGTCGCGCGCCATGCGCGAGGGGCGCAGCGCCTGCGGCTGGTAGGGATGATGCTCCTGCCAGTGCGCGGCGATGTCCTGGCGGCKGGCCAGCCAGACCCTGTCGTGGTCCTGCACATATTGGATGAAACGGCGCAGTGCTTCGGCGCGGCCCGGACGGCCGACGAGGCGGCAGTGCAGGCCGATGCTCATCATGCGCGGCCGGCCGGCGGCACCCTCGCGATAGAGCGTGTCGAAGCTGTCCTTGAGATAGGCGTAGAACTGGTCGCCCGAATTGAACCCTTGGGCTGTGGCAAAACGCATGTCGTTGGCGTCGAGCGTGTAGGGGATGACAAGCTGCGGTGCGATCGCGTTGCCGTGGCCGTCATGGTCGAGCCAGTAGGGCAGCTCGTCGTCATAGGTATCGGAAATCCACTCGAAGCCGCCTTCGGCAGCGGCGAGGCGAACCGAATAGACCGAAGTGCGGCCGAGATAGAGGCCCTTGGGCCGTTCGCCGACGACTTCAGTGTGCAGGCGAATCGCTTCGAGGAGATCGGCGCGCTCGACGGCTTCGTCGTGGTCGCGGTAGTCGATCCAGCGCAGGCCGTGCGAAGCGATTTCCCAATCGGCGTCCTGCATCGCCGCGACATGATCGGGGGAACGTGCAAGGGCGGTTGCCACGCCATAAACGGTAACAGGGACCTTGGCCTCGGTGAACATGCGATGCAGCCGCCAGAAGCCGGCGCGGGCGCCATATTCGTAGATCGATTCCATGTTCCAGTGGCGCTTGCCTGGCCAGGGAGCAGCGCCCATGACTTCGGACAAGAACGCCTCGGAGGCGGCGTCGCCGTGGAGAATGTTGTTTTCGCCGCCCTCTTCGTAGTTGACCACGAACTGCACGCAGACATTCGCATTGCCTGGCCACTGCGGGTGGGGTGGATTGGCGCCGTAGCCGCGCATATCTCTTACGTAACGCATGGTCCCTCGAAATTCGGTCTCTTGCCGGGCACTTGAGCAGAATAGCGAAAGGAGCGGCAGACATTCCCTCGAAAAAATTTGAAAGTCTTTTTGTAGTGCTCTGCTCGACCACACCTTATGCAATGGCCTTAAATGGCGCAAAATCTACTGTGATGGCGCGTATCGCCAATAGGGAGAGCGAATGACAAAGGCCGAAGGCGGACGCCTTACCACTCATGTCCTTGATACTGCCACCGGAAAGCCTGCCGAGGGGCTGTCGATTTCGCTGTTTCGAATCGAAGGCGATGCGCGGACCCTGCTCAAGAAAGTCGCCACCAATGCCGACGGACGTTGCGACGCGCCGCTACTGATCGGCGATGAATTCCTGACCGGTGAATATGAACTGGTCTTCGCGGCCGGCGATTATCTGCGCGGGCTTGGCACCGATCTGCCCAAGCCGGCCTTCCTCGACATCGTGCCGATCCGCTTTGGCATGGCCGAGCGCACCCATTATCACGTGCCGCTGTTGATCTCGCCCTTCGGCTATTCCACCTATAGGGGGAGCTGAGCCATGGCGACGGTCAAGACACGCAACGAGATCCGCTTCATCCTCAATGGCGAGGATGTGGCGCTGGGCAATATTGCGCCCTCCGAGACACTGCTCGACTATCTCCGACTGAAACGCACGCTGCGCGGCACCAAGGAAGGCTGCGCTGAAGGCGACTGCGGCGCCTGCACGGTGCTGGTCGGCCGGCTCTCCGGCGGCAAGCTCGTCTACGAGAGCGTCAATGCCTGCATCCGCTTCATGGGCTCGCTCGACGGCTGCCATGTCGTGACGGTCGAGCACCTGCGCGGCGAAAACGGCAATCTGCATCCGGTGCAGCAGGCAATGGTCGACTTCCACGGCTCGCAATGCGGCTTCTGCACGCCGGGCTTCGTCATGTCGCTTTACGGCCTGTGGATGAAATCACCGGAGCCGTCGGACGCCGAAATCGAAAAGGCGCTGCAGGGCAATTTGTGCCGCTGCACCGGCTACGAAGCGATCATGCGCGCCGCACGTGCCATTTCCGACTACGGCAAGGTCGCCAAGGACCCGCTTTTGGCCGAACGCAAGGCGATCACCACACGCCTTGAGGCCCTCAAGGACGGCACCCGCGTCGAGATCGGCGAAGGCAAGTCGCGTCTTGTCGTGCCGGCCGATGTCGACGACCTCGCCGCCGTACTGGACAAGGAGCCGGGTGCGACCATCGTCGCTGGCTCGACCGACGTCGGCCTGTGGGTCACCAAGCATATGCGCGAGATCGCGCCGGCCGTGTTCATCGCCAATATCGATGGCCTGCATGGCATGTCGGAGGACAAGGGCGTCATTACGATCGGCGCCGGCGTCACCTACACCGAAGCCTTCGCCATGCTGTCGAAGCGCATCCCGGCACTTGGGCCGCTGTTCGACCGCCTCGGCGGCGAGCAGGTGCGTAACATGGGCACCATCGGCGGCAATATCGCCAACGGCTCGCCGATCGGCGACACGCCGCCGCCGCTGATCGCGCTTGGCGCGACGCTGACGCTGCGCAAGGGCAAGACGCGGCGGACCATTTCGCTGCAGGATTTCTTCATCGCCTATGGCAAGCAGGACCGTGCGGCCGGCGAGTTCGTCGAGGCCGTGCATGTGCCGGTGCCGGAAAAGGGCGAAAAGTTCGCCGTCTACAAGGTGACCAAGCGCCGTGACGAGGATATCACCGCCACGCTCGGCGCGTTCTGGCTGAAGCTTGCCAAGGACGGAACTGTGGCTGAGCTGCGCATCGCTTATGGTGGCATGGCCGCGACACCAAAGCGCGCTTCGGCGGTCGAGGCGGCGCTTGTCGGCAGGCCGTGGACCGAAGTGACGGTCGAGGCCGCGATGGCGAAATATGCCGAAGCCTTCACGCCGCTGACCGACATGCGTGCCACCGCCGAATATCGTGCGCTGGCGGCAAGGAACCTGCTGCTGCGCTTCTACATGGAAACGACCGGCACCAAGGCGCCGCTGCAAGTATCGAGATACGAGGCTGCGTGAGATGACCGAGCACACTCCAAACCTCAAGGCCGCGAAAATCACTGGCGGTGTCGCCACCGACCAGCGCCACGATTCCGCGCACAAGCATGTCGCCGGTACCGCCGTCTACATCGACGACATGCCCGAGCCGGCGGGCACGCTGCACATCGGCCTTGGCCTGTCGAATGTCGCGCATGGCACGCTGAAGAACGTCGAACTTTCGGCCGTGCGGTCCGCGCCCGGCGTGGTCGACGTTCTGACCTATGCCGATGTACCCGGTGAGAACGATGTCTCGCCAAGCGGCATGCATGACGACCCGGTCTTTGCCCAGGGCAAGGTGCAGTTCCATGGCCAGCCGATCTTCGCTGTCATTGCCGAAACGCGCGAGCAGGCTCGCCGCGCGGCGCGGCTCGCCAAGATCGAATATGAAGAACTGCCCGCGATCATCAGTATCTGGGATCTCGATACTGAGAAGGACAAGCAGGTTGCGAGCCCGCTGACGTTGACGCGTGGCGACGCTGCAGCTGCCATCGCTGCGGCACCCCGTCGAGTGAAGGGGCGCATGAAGCTCGGCGGCCAGGACCATTTCTATCTCGAAGGCCAGATTTCGCTGGCGGTGCCCGGTGAAGACGACGAGGTAACGGTCTATTGCTCAACGCAAGGCCCTAGCGAAACCCAGCATCTGGTCGCCCACGTGCTCGGCGTTCCGAGCCATGCCGTGACAGTCGAAGTGCGCCGCATGGGGGGCGGTTTTGGCGGTAAGGAAACTCAGGCCAACCAATGCGCGGCCATCGCCGCCATCGCGGCCAAGAAGCACAAGCGCGCCGTCAAGATCAGGCTCGACCGCGACGAGGACATGACCGCCACCGGCAAGCGGCATGATTTCGCCATCGACTACGAGGTCGGCTTCGACGACGAGGGCAACATCCTTGGCGTCGACTACATGTTCGCGCTGAATGCCGGTTTTTCCGCCGACCTTTCCGGGCCGGTCGGCGACCGTGCGCTATTTCACTGCGACAACACCTATTTCTACCCGAACGTTCACGCCAAGTCGGCGCCGCTCTACACCAACACCGTGTCCAACACGGCGTTCCGTGGCTTCGGCGGCCCGCAGGGCATGGTCGGTGCCGAGCGCGTCATCGACGAGGTTGCCTTTGCCGTTGGCAAGGACTCGCTCGAAATCCGCAAGCTGAATTTCTACGACCCGATGGGCGCGCCGGGTGAACGCAACCTCACGCCCTATCACCAGAAGGTCGAAGACAACATCATCCACCGCATCGTGGCTGAGCTCGAGGAAAGCGCCGACTATGCCGGGCGCCGGCGCGAGATCGCGGCCTTCAACGCCAACAGCCGCTTCATCAAGCGCGGCATGGCGCTGACGCCGGTGAAATTCGGCATCTCGTTCACCAAGACCGAGTCCAACCAGGCCGGCGCGCTGGTCCATGTCTATGCCGACGGTTCGGTGCACATGAACCATGGCGGCACCGAGATGGGGCAGGGCCTGCATCTCAAGGTGGCGCAGGTGGTGGCCGAGGAATTCCAGATCGACCTCGATCGGGTCAAGATCACGGCTACGACCACCGCCAAGGTTCCTAACACGGCACCGACGGCGGCTTCTTCGGGTGCCGACCTCAACGGCATGGCGGCACAGGACGCAGCGCGGCAGATCCGCAAGCGGCTGACCGACTTCGCCGCCGAGAAGTATCAGGTGCCGACCGACCAGGTGGTGTTCTTGCCCAACCGGGTGCGCATCGGCAACCAGGAGGTCAGCTTCAACGATCTCGTCAAGCAGGCCTATCTCAACCGCATCCAGCTTTCGGCTGCCGGTTTCTACAAGACGCCTAAGATCCACTGGGACCGCAGTAAGGGTCGTGGCCATGCTTTCTACTATTTTGCCTATGGCGCAGCCTGCTCGGAGGTGTCGGTCGACACGCTGACCGGCGAATATGTGGTCGAGCGTGCCGACATCCTGCACGACACCGGGCGTTCGCTGAACCGGGCCATCGACATCGGCCAGGTCGAGGGCGGCTTCATCCAGGGAATGGGTTGGCTGACGACGGAAGAGCTGTGGTGGGACGGCAAAGGGCGGCTGCGCACGCATGCGCCGTCGACTTACAAGATCCCGCTGGCGTCCGACCGGCCGAAGATCTTCAATGTGGCGCTGACCGACTGGTCCGAAGCCTACGAGCCGACGATCCATCGCTCGAAGGCCGTGGGCGAGCCGCCTCTGCCGCATGGCATGTCGGTGCTTCATGCGCTGTCGGACGCGGTGGCGAGCGTTGCCGATCACAAGATCTGTCCGCGTCTCGATGCGCCGGCAACACCCGAGCGCGTGCTGATGGCGATCGAGCGGCTCAGGGCCGAGGCGGCCCCAAAAAAGTGAGCGCGACGGCCAAGAGCCTCAGGGCATTTCTCGGCGCGGCGCCTTCGGTGGCGCTGGTCGAGGTGGCCGAGGCCAAAGGCTCGACGCCACGCGAAAAGGGCGCGTGGATGCTGGTGTCGCCGCAGCGCATCTTCGGCACTATTGGCGGCGGCCAGCTGGAATTCATGGCGATCGACGCGGCTCGGGCGATGCTCAGTGCTGCCCCCCACCCTTACCCTCTCCCCGTGGACGACGGGGAGAGGGGGGCATCGACGTTGGCGCCAGCCCCCTTCTCCCCGTTTACGGGGAGAAGGTCCCGGCAGGGGGATGAGGGGCTACTCGACGGCGCCGACCAGAACATTACTCTCGATATCCCGCTCGGCCCCGAGATCGGCCAGTGCTGCGGCGGGCGTGTCGAGATCGCCATCAGAAACGTCGACGAAGCAATGCGCGCCGACCTGCTTGCCACAGCCGAGGTCTCGGACGCTGCACGGCCGCATGTCTATGTCTTTGGCGGCGGCCATGTCGGCCATGCGCTGGCTTCGGCCTTTTCGTTTTTGCCGATCAATGTCGTGGTCGTGGAAACCCGCGCCGACGCGCTCGAAGGCATGCCCGACACCGTCGTCACGCGGCTCACGCCAATGCCTGAGGAGATGGTGCGCGAGGCGCCTGAGGGTGCAGCCTTTGTCGTGCTGACTCATGACCACGCGCTCGATTTCCTGATCGTCGGCGAAGCCTTGAAGCGCGAAGACGCGGCTTATGTCGGCATGATCGGTTCGAAGACCAAGAAGGCGACGTTCAGGAGCTGGTTCCTGAAGACCGCAGGCGGCAGCGAGGGTGGCTATGCCCGGCTCGTCTGCCCGATCGGCGGCGACGCCGTGAAAGACAAGCGTCCCGCCGTGATTGCGGCACTTGCCGCTGCCGAGATCATGACCGCGCTGGTGTCCAGCGCGGCCTGATGCAGTTCAGCGCTTAGGCGTTTTCCTGGATGTGCGCCTCAAGGAACCAGAGCGACTTGTCGAGCGCCCTGGAATAGGCGGTGAAGATGTCTGCGGTGTCGGCGTCGCCTGCTTCGCCGGCCTCATCGATCGCCTGACGTACTGTCTTTGCCACTTCGGCATAGCGGTCGATCAGCGCTTCAATGTGGTCCCTGGTCTTGAAGATGTCGGTCGGATAGGCCTTCACCTTACTTGCGTCCGCCACCACCTGGGTGGTGCCAAGCGCCGTGCCGCCAAGTTGCACGGCGCGCTCGGCTATGGTGTCGACATGGGTGTCGAGCTCGGCGCGGAACCCGTCCAGCATCTCATGGATGGCGATGAACTGCGGACCCTTGACGTTCCAGTGTGCCTGCTTGGTGAGCAGTGCCAGGTCGATCGCATCAGCGAGGCGTGCGTTGAGGAGTTCGATCGAAACCTTCTTGGCGTTGGACTTGAGATCGTTGCGCGTCGGGTGAGATGTCATCGGCTACTCCTTGATCGGATGTTCGCGCCGCCCATCAAGAACCGGCGGCGCATGCAGGCTACAACAGCCAGACGACATTATCCGTTCCGATCTGCCGGCTGCGTCAAGGTGTCATCCAGTGGCTGCATTGCGCGCCACGACCGCCAGATAGGCTGCCTGCAGCTCGGCGCGAACCGGAATGCGCCCGGCTTTGGCGGGCAGGGGCGCGGCCAGATGCTCCGCGCGCAGCTCTTCCATGAAGCGGTCCCACATTTCGGGCCCGCCCTTTTCCAGCAACTCGGCGCGGATGCTGAGTTCTTCGCTGACAGGCAGCCATTTGCGGCCCCAGGCGCCGATCTGCGCGAACACCGGCAATAGTTCGATCGCCATCTCGGTCAGGCTGTAAATCGCCTTTTGCTTGTGGCTGGGGTCGTCCGCCTTGGTGATCAACCCATCGTCAAGCAGGCGCTTCAGCCGGTCGGCGAGGATGTTGGAGGCGATGCCCTCCTGGGACTGGGTCAGCAATTCGCGGAAATGGCGGCGGTTGCCGAACATCATGTCGCGCAGGACGATCAGGCTCCATTTGTCGCCGACGACCTCAAGGGTGAGGTTGATCGGACAGCCCGACCGGTGAGTCTGGTTCATGCAAATGTCTCCAAAAAACCAGTTGCAATATAAAATCAGTTTGCATAATGTACAACTGGTTAGTTTACGCAACCAGTTGCAATATGGTTCGCAGCCTTTCCGATGGAGTGAGAAATGACCGCAATGGCAGCAGTTCACACCAGTTTCAGCATCGACCGACTTTACGCCGCATCGCCGGCGGAAGTTTTCGCCGCCTTTTCCAATGCCGAGCGCAAACGCCGCTGGTTCGCCGAGGGCGAAGGCTGGCAGGTCGACGAATTTTCAGTTGATTTTCGCGTTGGCGGCTTTGAACGCAGCCGGTTCCGCTTCCAGGGCGGCCCCGAGATTTCCAACGACACGACCTATCTCGACATCGTCACCGACCAACGCATCGTCATCGCCTATGTCATGGCACTTGCCGGCGCGCGTTTTTCCGCTTCGCTCGCTACCATCGAGTTCAAGCCTGAAGGCAGCGGCACAAGGCTATTCTATACCGAGCAGGATTCGTTCCTCGACGGGCAGGACGGCTCCGCTGACCGTGAGACCGGCTGCAGGGAACTGCTCGAAACCCTGGCTGCCGAAGTCGAGAAGGTCCCGACCGTAGCGTAGCCGACGACGAAATGACCATTCTGGGAGGCCATTATGCCCATGTCTGCAGGATTGGACCGGCGCAGTATGATGAAAGGCGCGGCACTGTCGGCAGCCCTGTTGGCGCCGAAAAGCGTCGGCGCTCAGGCACCGGAGATTTCGACCAGCACTTCAACGATAGGGAGCACGGCGATGAGCACGGGAAATTTCGCACCTGACCGGCTCGAGCGGATGCGCAAGGTCATGGCCGGCCATGTCGACCGTGGCGATGTGCCGGGGCTCGTCTGGGCGGTCAGCCGCAATGGCGAAACCCATGTCGAGGCGGCGGGCAAGCTTGCGCTCGACGGTGCAGCGCCGATGCGGCGCGACAGCATCTTCCGCATTGCGTCGCTGACCAAGCCGGTCACCGCAACCGCCGCGATGGTTCTGGTCGAAGAAAGCCGCCTCAGGCTCGACGATCCTGTCGACAAATGGCTGCCGGAACTGGCGAACCGCAAAGTGCTGAAAGCGATCGACGGTTCGCTCACCGACACAGTGCCCGCCAGCCGCCCGATCACGCTGCGCGATCTGCTCACCCTGCGCTTCGGGCTCGGCGCCATCATGGTCTACCCGATCCGCTATCCCGTTCAGCACGCCATGGAAGAAGCTGATGTGGCCCCCAGCGCCGATACCTTCAGCGGCTCGCCCGACGATTACATGAAGCGCATCGGCAGCCTGCCGCTCATCCACCAGCCCGGCGAAGGTTGGCTCTACCACACCAGTCTCGACGTTGCCGGCGTGCTGATCTCGCGTGCCGCCGGTCAGCCGCTGTCGGTGTTCATGCAGGAGCGCATCTTCGGGCCGCTCGGCATGAAGGATACCGGGTTTTCCGTGCCGGCCGACAAGGTCGACCGGCTTGCCACCGCCTATTCCAGGGACTTCCAGACCGGCAAGCTCGGCGTGCACGATGAAGCCAAGGGCGGCTTGTTTGCCAAGCCCGCGACCTTCGAATCAGGCGCGGGCGGGCTGGTCTCGACCGCCGACGACTACCTCGCCTTCCAGCGGATGATGCTCGGCAAGGGCAAGCTCGGCAACGAGCGTATCCTGTCGCGCGCCTCGGTCGAGCTGATGACCATGGATCACCTGACACCGGAGCAGAAGGCTGGTGCGAAGATGTTCTTCAACGACAGCACCAGTTGGGGGCTCGGCATGGCGGTCGCCATCCGGCGCGACGATCTGTGGCTCACGCCGGGTCGTTTCGGCTGGGATGGCGGCTACGGAACGTCTGCTTACGCTGATCCCACCGAGGGACTTGCAGGTGTGCTTCTGACCCAGCGCATGATGGATTCACCCCAAGCGCCGAAGCACTTCGTCGACTTCTGGACCTCCGCCTACCAGGCCATAGAGGGGTGAGGCGCAAGCCTCACTTCCTCGCCGGCCTCACTTGCCGGCCAGAATGTCCTTGATCAGCTTGTGGCAGCGCTCCGCCATGAAGTCGAGCAGCAGCCGGACCTTCGGGTCCTGCAGCTTCTTGTGAGGATAGACGGCGGCAAACTGCACCGGGGTCGGCGGTGTCTGCGCCAGGATGATCTTCAGCCGCTGGTCGCGGATGAAGGGCTCGACCTCGAAGCGCGGCTTGTTGATGATACCGCGCCCGCTCAGCGCCCAGCCGGTCAGCACGTCGCCGTCGTCCGAATCAAACGGTCCGTGGACCTCGAATTTTGTCGGCCCTGCGGGGGTCTCCAGCGTCCAGAAATATTCTCGCGAGCCGGGATATCGCAGCATCAGGCAATCGTGCTTCTTGCCGATCAGATCGCTGGGACTTTCCGGTTCGCCGCGCTTTTCGAGATATTTGGGTGCCGCAACGAGCACACGCTCGCACTCCAGGATGCCGCGCATCCTGAGGCTCGAATCCTCGATCAGGCCGAGCCTGAAGGCGACGTCGATGCCTTCCTTGAGGATATCGACATTGTGGTCCGAAAGCCTGAGCCTGACCTCGATATCGGGGTATTTGTCGTGGAATTCGGGGATGCCGGAGGCGACGAGCCTACGGCCAAGCCCGAGTGGGGCAGTGACGCGGATGGTGCCGCGCGGCTGGCCGGAAAGCGCTGAAACCGCAGCTTCCGCCTCGGTGATGGCTTCCAACACCTGCTTGGCGYCGGAATAAAACACGTTGCCATGCTCGGTCGCCATCAGCTGCCGAGTGGTACGGTTGAACAGCCGCACGCCCAAGTGCTTTTCCAACTCCTTGATGCGGTTGGAAGCGACTGCCGGGGAAATGCGCATATCGCGACCCGCGGCAGAAAGATTGCCGAGTTCCACGACGCGAACGAAGACGGCGATGTTGTCGAGATAAGCCATGCGTGCCGAGGGTTCCCTAGCCGGCTTATGCCGTGCCGCGATACGGTAGTATTTTCCAGATTTTTTTGAAAGTCATCGCGAATCCTTTCACTTCCCCAATGCATGGGGCATCGTAAGATCGCTGCTGGTGCGGAAAAGGGACGGCGGATGTACGACTTGGCGTTTTTTATGGAATGGGCGAGCTTCGCCGTGCGGTGGCTGCATGTCATCACCGCCATGGCCTGGATCGGCTCGTCCTTCTACTTCATCGCGCTGGACCTTGGACTGAGGAAGCATGCCGGCCTGCCTGTCGGCGCCCATGGCGAGGAGTGGCAGGTCCACGGCGGCGGCTTCTACCACATCCAGAAATACCTGGTGGCGCCGGCCCAGATGCCGGAGCATCTGACCTGGTTCAAATGGGAATCCTACGCCACCTGGCTGTCGGGCTTCGCGCTGCTCTGCCTCGTCTACTATGGCGGCGCCGAACTTTTTTTGATCGACCGCAACGTGCTCGACGTCTCGGCACCGGTCGCCATCGGCATCTCGCTCGCTTCGATCGGTCTTGGCTGGGTGATCTACGACCAGCTTTGCAAGTCGAAGCTCGGCGACCACGACACGCTGTTGATGATCATCCTCTATGCCATCGTGGTGTTCATGAGCTGGGGCTACACGCAGCTGTTCACTGGGCGCGCCGCCTTCCTGCATCTCGGCGCGTTCACCGCGACCATCATGTCGGCCAACGTCTTCATCACCATCATTCCCAACCAGAAGATCGTCGTCGCCGACCTGATTGCCGGCCGCAAGCCGGACCCGAAATACGGCAAGATCGCCAAGACGCGTTCGACCCACAATAATTACCTGACGCTGCCCGTCGTGTTCCTGATGCTGTCGAACCACTATCCTCTGGCATTCGGCACAGAGTTCAACTGGGTCATCGCCGCGCTGATCTTCATCATCGGCGTGCTGATCCGCCACTACTTCAACACGATCCACAAGCGCGCGGGCAACCCGCACTGGACCTGGTTCGTCGCCGGCTTGCTGTTCATCGTCATCATGTGGCTGTCGACGGTGCCGAAGGTGCTGACCGGCGAGGACAAGAATGCCTCGGTCACGACAGCGCCCTTCGTCGCCTCGGCCCAGTTCCCGAAGGTACGCGACACGGTACTTGGCCGCTGCGCCATGTGCCACGCCAACGAGCCGTCCTATGAAGGCATCTACCACGCGCCCAAGGGCGTGATGCTGGAGACCGACAACGCGATTGCCCAGCATGCCCGCGAGATCTATCTCCAGGCTGGCCGCAGCCATGCCATGCCGCCCGGCAACGTCACCCAGATCACGCCGGAAGAGCGCGCATTGCTGGTTTCCTGGTACGAACAGGCTCGCAAGTAGCGAGCGGAATACGACACGCAGATTGAAGGTTCTGGGCGCCTCTTCTGCGCGTCCCCATTGACGCGCGGTGATCCAACCGCGATTTCGCTGCGTCGGAAAAAGCTTGTAGAGTTCAATCATGACCACAACACTTCTTCGCGGCCGTACATTGTCCTTCCTGCGCTGGCCCGACAGCGCCGACGATCATGCCTCCTATGTCTACGAGGAAGACGGCGCGGTGCTGATGCGCGACGGCAAGATCGCTGCCGTTGGCGCCTATACCCAGGTTGCGGCCCAGGCTGGCAGTGGCGTTGCGGTCGTCGATCATCGCCCACATCTCATCTTGCCTGGCTTCATCGATGCGCATGTCCACATCCCGCAGATGCAGATCATCGCGGCTTACGGCGCCGAGCTGCTGGAGTGGCTGAACAAGTACACTTTCCCCGAGGAAACACGGTTCATCGACGCCCAGCATGGCCGCCGCATCGCGCGCCTG
>NZ_JBFUIP010000083.1:0-24654 GCF_056401815.1 Aminobacter sp. P4_D5
GGTCAAGGAGGTGCTCGATGTCATGACCGGGCTCGCCCACGAGGGCATGACGATGATCTGCGTCACCCATGAGATGGGTTTTGCCCGTGAGGTTGCCGACCAGGTCGTGTTCATGGATCAGGGCAGCATTGTCGAACAAGCCTCGCCGGTGGCTTTCTTTTCGACACCCAATCATCCCCGCGCCCGCTCCTTTCTCAACACGCTGTTGCATTGACGAGGGTGGTTTGACGAGGAGGGAGGGATCAGTGGCAAACGACACACGCATCTGGACGGACGTCGATTTTGACAAGGACGGCAAGCAGATCAGTTGTCTGCGGCTGCCGTTTTCGAGCCACCGCTCCGCCTATGGCACCATTCCGATCCCCATTGTCTGCATCAAGAACGGCAACGGGCCGACCGCCCTGCTTGTCGCTGGCAATCACGGCGATGAGTATGAGGGCCAGGTTGCGCTGGGCAAACTCGCCCGGCAGGTTGAAGCAAGCGAGCTTTGCGGCCGCATCATCATCCTGCCGGCACTGAATTATCCCGCGGTCGACGCCGGCAGACGGGTGTCGCCGCTCGACCAGGGCAATCTCAATCGGATGTTTCCCGGCGACGCCAATGGCACCCCAACTCAGATAATCGCCCACTACGTCGCACAGGTGCTTCTGCCTCTCACCGACATCGTCATCGACCTGCACTCCGGCGGCACGTCGCTCTTCTATCTGCCGTGCTGCCTGATCCGTACCGGCAAGACTGAAACCGAAACGGCACAGCTCATCGAACTGATGCATGTCTTTGGCGCCCCCATCGGCTCGATCAGCGACGGTTCAGGTGGCGGCGGCGCGACCACACTGTCAGCGACAGCCCAGATGCTCGGTATTCCAGCCCTGACGACCGAACTCGGTGGGGGTGCGACGATGTCACGCCAGGGCGAAACCCTTGCGCGAGACGGCGTGCTGCGTGTGCTGAAACATATGGGAATCCTGCCCCGTGCCATCGTCGAACCGGCGGAGCAAACACGATTGATGCGGGTCGATGGCAGGCTAGCCTTCACCTATGCGCCCGTCAGAGGCATCTTCGAGCCAGCTAGCGAAATCGGCGACACCGTCACCGCTGGCCAATGCGCGGGCGTCATCCATCCGATAGCGGGGTCACATGAGCCCGCAACGCTCATCCGATTCACCCAGTCCGGCCTTGTCGCCTGCCGCCGCGCGCCGGCCCTCACATCTGCTGGAGACTGCCTATTTAAGCTGGTGACCGATGTCGAGCGTTTATGACGCTGGTCGATCGCGGATGACAATGCCTCCAACGATGTCAACAGGGTCTGGCGTCGACCTCATCACCCAGGTTGGATAGGCGCTCGCTRCCTCCTTTCCTCACAATCTGTCAATCGCCATTTTTGGCGATATCCTCGGTTTTCCCATTGCCCTAGTAAGTAGTCCGCAATTTGCTGGGGGGGATGGATGAAGCCGGATTCTTCTGAGTGGCACAGCTCGCAGGCTTATGACTTCATCGGAAAGATCCCAGCGGACGCACTTGCCTGGGAATTCCTAAGAAGGAATCCAGCCTACCAGCAAGAGTTCGCAGACATCCACAATGAAGGTTTCACGCCTTCCTCCTCCGCGAAAAGGCTGCAGAGACGGTGGGGGCTGCGATTTCCCAGCCAATCCTGAGCGACCGGCGGCAAAGCAGCCGGTTTACTGGACACCAGAGGTCGACCCCGGCGTCATCCTGCTCGTCAATACTCCGCCGCTTTTGTCGGAGGATTCCGACGTCCAGGCCGCTTTACCGCCGGCAGTTTCACAACGTGACGAATTCGGAGAGCATAAGCGCAATTTGTCCGCAGCAAATGGCTGGCAGATCGCGCTTGTTCATGGCACCGACAGCACGCGCCCCCTAGCAGCAATAGTGCCCCTCGACGCCAAGGCACTCGAACGACTTTCATCGGTCGACAGGTTTATAAGATCGCTCAAGGGACGCAGCGTACGGGACCCGCGGCTGACGTCATCACAACGGACTCGACTTGCTCGCATGCTTCGCGCCCTCGACGGCCGCATTGAAGGCGCCTCTCATTTCGAAATAGCCCATGTGCTGTTCGGCTCGCGCTTTGTCATCGCAGCGGAATGGCAAGAGTCACCATTTCGCTATGCAACGCTTCGCCTCATACGTGACGGCCACAAGATGATCGATGGCGGCTACCGCCAGTTGCTAAGGTTCCGCCGTCGCGGCTCCTGAGCTCTGGTCGGCAAGTCTGGCGGCATATGTGCGAAATTAGCCCCCGCTCATTTGGCACCTGAATAGCGCTTTATCCCCTTCTCCATCATCACCCGTGTCCGCGGCTCGATCTCAACGGCATTCACAAACGTGATGGAGACATCAGATGAACTGTCGAAACGCCGGCTTGCCTCCGCGCTTTCTGCGCACCAAGGAAGCGGCCACTTTCCTCAGTCTCTCCTCGCGCACCTTCGAAAAGCATCGCACCTATGGAACCGGTCCCGCCTATCGCAAGCTTGGCGGCCGCGTTGTGTACGCCATCGACGATCTCGAAGCCTGGGCCGATCGCGGCGCGGTGACGTCCACCTCCGATCCCCGCGGCACAATCCTGCCCGCCAAGCGCTACCCGACCCCGCCTCCGGCCCAGGCCGGTCGATACGCCGCTTATCGCGCGGCGATTCCCTTTTGTCGGTCCAGACTCGCCCAGCTTTGGAACGCAAACAGCTCGATCTGTTCCCCGCGATGCGCAAGACTCATTGCCTATCCCTTCTTTTCCCTCGCAGAATCCAAACGCGTCGCGACTTCAAGGCCGGCAGCGAAGCCGAAGGCAAATTGGCCTACTCGCAACGCATTCAGGAAATCCGGCCGATCGTCAGCGGCTGTTGAACTGTCGTTGGGCTACTCGCAAGAAAGCGGTTTACCGATTGGAAAAAAGCCAAGTTGATGACCTGCTCAAGTCGAGCCTTAGCCCTGAAGGAACGTAGACTGCCAACACAAATTGATGCAGAAAATCAACGATGAGGAACGCTAAGGCAATTACCGTTTGCTTTCCCTTCATCGGCGACCTTTTTGGTGGCAGTCACCTGTCTGCGCTTGGCTTGATAAAAAATCTCGACCGGTCGCGCTTTACGCCGCTGGTTGTACTGCAACTCCCCGACGGGCCAGTCGCCGAAATCTTCAGGCGAGAAGGTATCCAGTTCGAGACCGCCCCCGCCCAACACCATCTGGCCCGCGGACAAAGACGCGACAGTGCCGCTGCCACTGTCGTCCGCACCCTTCCAGCGTTTACAAAATTCTTGAAGGCCCGAAATGTCGCGATCGTACACACGAACGATGGCCGCACGCACATCACCTGGGGGCTTGCGGCACGTCTCGCCGGATCCAAGCATCTTTGGCATCACCGCAATGACGCATCGTCGTTTGGGCTGCGCCGCGTAGCGCCCTGGCTTTCCAATCACGTGGTGGCGGTATCGAAATTTGCTTCGCCGCCCCCTGGGTTCTTTTCGGCCGCGAGCAAATGCAGCGTCGTTCACAGCCCCTTCGACGTGAACATGACGGCTGGGATGGAGCGCTCGGATGCCCGAAGCATGGTTCTTGCAGAAATCGGAGCCCCGCCCGACACGCTGCTCTTCGGCTACGTTGGAACTCTGGTTGACCGCAAACGCCCGGTGCTGTTTGTCGAGGCGATCGCTGCGCTGAAGCGAATGGCCCCTGAAATAAAACTGGCAGGTCTGCTTCTCGGCAATTCGCTCCATGGCCTCGACGAACAGGCGAAATCGCGTGCTAAAGCACTTGGGATTGTCGATCATGTCCACTTCCTGGGTTTTCGCTATCCCGCCGAGCCCTGGATCGCAGCGCTCGATGCGCTTTTGGTAACGGCGGTGGATGAACCCTTGGGGAGAACCCTTGTCGAGGCGATGTTGCTCGGCACACCGGTTGTCGCCGCCGACTCGGGTGGAAACCCGGAGGCGATCGAAGATGGGCAGACCGGGCTTCTTGTTCGACCGGATGATCCCGACGCGTTCGCCAAAGCGGGCCTGAAACTGCTGCAAGATGCCCAGATGCGCCAGCACATCGTCGAAACCGCTCGCAGCAACGCACGCTCGCGTTTCAGCGTCGAGCGACATGTACGCGAGATCACGCGGGTCTACGATGAACTCCTCGCTTCCGATAATCGGAAGGCGAAGGCATACGGGTGAATGTGGTAAGTTCGCGCAGAACCGTCGCGCGAGACAGCCGTGGCAGAAACCGGACAATCAATTTCGGCCTGGCGGCAGTTCGCCAGCCTTTCTGGCAGGACGTCCAGCGGCCTATCGGCCCTCGAGCGTATCGTTCTCTACGCCGGTGTCTTCTTCGCGCCGTATGCCAATCTGCGGTTACCGCAGGTGTTTTTTACCCTCAGCGATTTTTTCTTCTGCCTGAGTTTTTTCATTCTTTTGATTGCCGGCCTTATCCCCAACAGGCCGCTTGGCAGAGCAACATCGACGTGGCTGCTGGCCTTCACGCTGCTGTTCGTGGGGCTGATGGCCGGAAGTCTTTTGCGCGGAAGTGCCGAACGTGGCCTGATCGTCACCACGCAGTATCTCTTCTCCTACCTCATCCTGATGGTCGTTCTGGCGCGTAAAGACCCGCAAGAAGCCCATCGTCTGGCCGCCATTTTCCTGGCGAGCATCATTCTGGTCGACATCCACGGCATCTATACCTTCTACGCCGTGGGTTATGTGCCCGGCGATAGCAAAGGCGTGGTCACCGGCGGGCTGCGGCTGGCCACCGTGCTCAGGAATCCGAATCTCGCGGCGTCGATGAACGCTTTGATCATGCCGATCCTGCTCTATTTTTGGTCTTCGGGCCGAATAAAGGCCTATGTCGCATTGCCCGCGGTGGCGATCTGCCTGGTGACGATCGTACTCACGAGTTCCAACAGCGGGCTGATCCTGATCACGATCTGCCTGGCCGTCTTCACGACATGCATCATGACCACGCGGCTGCTCTTGCGTTTGGCGATCGTGGGTGCCGTCCTGGCAACGGGCTTTGTAACATTCGGCGGCACGGAACTTTTGCCCAAGACGTTTCACAAGCGGGTCCTGGCAGCACTTTCCTCAGGCGACACGTCCGAAGCGGGAACCTTGATCTCGAGAACAGCACTCATGGAGGAAGCGGTCGAGGTGATAGCCCATGAGCGCATTGTGCTGGTGGGCCTTGGTGCCGACCAGTTCCGCGAACGAAGCGTACAGGAAGCTCCGGTTCACAACCTCTATTTGCTTCTATGGGTGGAAGGCGGGCTACTGGCTGTTGTTGGCTGGATCATGTTCTCGGGCGTCGGCGTCCTGCTTTGGTTCGCCATCAAAAGGGCCGGCGGGGACAAATATGCGCTGGCAGCGGTGGCAACGACAGTGGTCGTGTTTCTGACAATCGCGATGTTCAATCCGCACATGTACGCACGATACTGGACCGCTCCCGTGTTCTTGTGTTTTGGATTGGGATTGACCCAACTGCGGGGCGCGACTCGTGTCCAGTTTCGGTCTCAATCTGATGACTTCGGGCCGCCCAGCGGATCGCGCTCCGCAATGTCTGCCTCCACAGCGCCTCGATCACGCATGTCCGACAGCGAACGCGGACCGCACCGCCAGCTGTAGAGGCCGGCGCGCCCAAAACCGAGCATGCCGCGGCATAGACGAAAACCAAGCGTCCGATAAACCGCAGGCCGTACATGTTTCCCTGACCTGACACATCAAGATGTCCTGCGTGATCATCGCTCTCGGCATGGCGAGCCTTGTGTCGCGCGGGCTCTTTCGGCCAGCGACGCGATCTGGCGGTCAGATGAAGACTTGTTGGAATCTTCATCCCGATCTTCACTGCTTGAGGAGAGATCATGTGAAGGTAGTCATTGTTGGTTCCGGCTATGTCGGACTGGTTTCCGGTGCGTGCTTCGCCCAATTCGGCCATACGGTGACGTGCGTCGACAAGGACGTGTCCAAGATCGCCGAGCTGGAATGCGGTCAGGTTCCGATCTTCGAACCAGGCCTGGAATCCTTCATCGCTCACAATGTTCGCGATGGCCGCCTTTCTTTCACGACCAACCTGGCTACCCCATTGGTGGATGCGGACGTCGTCTTCATCGCCGTGGGCACACCTGCCAGGCGCGGAGATGGCCATGCCGACCTGTGCTACGTCTATCAGGCTGCGCGCGAGATCGCGCGTGCGCTCACGAAGAAGATGGTCATCGTCACCAAATCGACCGTGCCAGTCGGCACGGCGGATGAGGTCGAGCGGATCATCCGCGAGGAAAACCCGAGCGCGGAATTTTCCGTCGTTTCCAATCCGGAGTTCTTGCGCGAAGGGGCCGCCATCCAGGATTTCAAACACCCCGACAGAATCGTTGTCGGGGCGGCCGATGACTATGCGCGCGCGGCAATGGCGGAAATCTACAGGCCGCTGTTCCTCAACAAATCGCCCATCCAGTTCACATCGCGTCGATCGGCCGAGCTGATCAAATATGCTTCGAATGCGTTCCTGGCCATGAAGATCACCTTCATGAACGAGATCGCCGATCTCTGCGAAAAAGTGGGCGCCGACGTACAGGAAGTGGCGGCGGGTGTAGGTGCCGACAACCGCATCGGATCCAAGTTCCTTCATGCAGGACCAGGTTTTGGCGGATCGTGTTTTCCAAAGGATACGGTTGCACTGGCCAAGACAGCCCAGGACCATGACAGTCCAATGCGCCTCGTCGAAACCACGATCGCTGTCAATGACGCCCGCAAGCGCGCGATGGCTCGCCGCATCATCCAGGCTGCAAGGGGCAGCGTGCGCGGCAAGACGATCGCCGTCTTCGGCCTTACCTTCAAACCGAATACCGACGACATGCGCGAAGCGCCTTCGATCTCGATCATCCAGGCGCTGCAGGATGCAGGTGCTCGCATCCAGGCATACGATCCCAAAGGCATGGAGCATGCCAAGGAGCTGTGGTCGGACGTGTCCTTCCACGCAAGTCCGTACGAAGCTGCCGAGAACGCCAGTGCGATCTGCATCCTGACCGAATGGGAGCAATTCCGGGCGCTGGATTTCGTGCGCCTACAAACGCTGGTCGCCGAACCGGTGCTTGTCGATCTCCGCAACATCTATACCGCCGAAGATGTGAACAGATTCGGCTTCGCCTACTCTGGAATAGGCTCGGGATCGTTAGCGCCCTACGACGCCGGCCTTGGAAGGATGCGGGGACCGATCGCAGCGGAGTGACGCCACGAAGGGCCTGCCGCCATCAAGCCGCCGTCATCCATCCATGTGTCACGGCGAAATGGACGATCTGCGCGCGCGAATGCAATTTCAGCTTCTCGGTAGCCCGTGCCTTGTAGGTCTCCACGGATTTGACGCTGACAGCGACGCGGTAGGCGATTTCCTTGTTGGAGTAGCCCAGCGCGATCAGGCGCAGCACTTCTTCCTCGCGCGTCGTCAGTTCCGACCCGCCACCAGACATGCGATGAGCCGCTTCGGGCTCGGGCGGGGTCAGCATCTGGCAAGCGGTAGGCGGATCGAGATACAATCCGCCAACGGTCGCCGATCTGATCGCGAGCAACAGGTTCTGACCCCCTGAGCGTTTTTGAACGAAGCCTTTCGCGCCGGCTTGAAGAGCGAGCTCCACATAGCTGCGATCCTCAAAAAGCGTCATGATCACGATGTGCCCGCGGTATCCTTTGGCGATCAGCTGTTCGGTGAGAACGAGACCGCTCATATCTGGAAGCTGAACGTCAAGCACGACCACATCGGGGGCGGTCTCCTCGATTCGGGCTAGTGCGTCGGCTCCATTGTAGGCTTCGCCGACGCAAACGATATCGTCTGACGCTTCGATCAGCGCACGCGCACCGGCGACTACCACCGGATGATCATCGACGAGAACAGTGCGGATCGGATTCACGGGCACAGTCTCCTTTGCGAGTTTCAGTGCGTTTTGACTGGAACAGTCGCTGTAAGGTGCATACCGCCCGACGGAGGACAGCAGATCACCAACTGCCCTCCCCTCTCCGCCAATCGCTCCTGCATATTGACGATGCCGCCCCGGCGGCCTAGCCGTCCATTTTGGTCCTCACGAGCGTTGAGGCCCGGCCCATTGTCCTCAATCACGAGCCTGACCAGTCCCGGCCCGTATTCCAGCCGCACCACGACCTGTGAGGCATTCGTTGCGTGCTTGGCGATGTTGGTGAGCGCTTCTTCCGCGACACGGAATATTGTTTCGGTGGTCGCAAGGTCCGGTTTGGTTCCATGCGTTCGCTCAGCGTGGAAGCGGATGGTTATGCCCGTGTCGTGCTCCCACTGAGCAGTCAGCGCCCCGAGCGCCGCAGCCAACCGGGAACCCATGGGGACACCTCGGCGCTCACCTGCCGCAATAGCTCTGAGCTCATTGCCGAACCGGCTTAGCAGTTGACGAAGATCCACGAAAGCGCGCCTCGTGGATGTATCGGCGATGGTTTGCTCCAGAGYGGCCAACCGAAGTGTTATGCCAACGAGGTATTGCCCGGCATGGTCGTGGAGGTCCCGCGCGATCCGCCGACGTTCCTGCCGCACGGCGTGCTGAACTACGTCCACCTCCGACGCAGTGAAGTCCTCATTGATCATACGAACGGCGCTCGCGTCTACCTCGTGCCCACTTAAGTGTTCATTCGTCGCTTGAACGCTTGGCCGTTCCCACAACGTTCCAAACGTCGAACTTCGATACCGTGGCCGACCGAGGGGCGGCGTGTCTATTCCCGTCTCTGGCTTTGCGGGTATCACCTTCGGCGACGACGACGTGCCATGAAAAACGCAATCTTCAGACCATGGCACCCCGTCACGAGTTCGTTTCGGATTGCGGACGCTTTCACCTCTACCCGGACCTTTGCCATCGTCCGCATCCAATCCGAACATATCTACCCCACCAACATTGACAGGCGCTAACGTGCAACCTGAGGATGCATCTCGGCCTTGCTTAACTTACTTTTACGAGATTTCTTTTGCGATATTTTAGAAACCCCTAAATTAACCTGACAGGACCAAAATGGCAAGTTGCAAACCGATTTGACAGGATTTCTTCCCAGGCTGTCAGGGTTTTCATCCTCCTAAAAACCCCGCATTCGACTAACCTCGCCCACATTCGTCGAGTTGCATAAGACGAGGTTGCATCGCGGAATGGTCATGCACGTGATCACCAACTATGTGGCGAATGCTGGGGCCGAAACGATGCTTTCGCGACTGGTGCGCACTTCGCGAGAAAGTTCGCTCGTAGTCTCGCTAATCGACGTCTCTGAGCGCAACCAGTTGCTGGCAGGCAGTGGTGCGCGTTTCGAACGGTTGCGAATGGATTCCAACGCTAGGGCGGCGACAGGACTCTTTCATCTGGCGCGGCTCATCTCTCGCGAAAAGCCAAGTGCAATCCTCTGCTGGATGTATCACGCCTCGATCGCGGGAGTGTTGGCGCAACGACTGTCTTCGCATTCAGCGCCTTTGTTCTGGAACGTTCGCCAGTCGCTTGACGACCCGGCCGCACTATCCCGGAACACAAGGATCGCACTGCGTTTATGCAAGCATCTTGCGCGGCTGCCTGAGGGCATCATCTACAATTCCCATCGATCATTGGAGCTGCACCGCCGCTTCGGGTTCAAAAACTGCAATGTCGAAGTGATCCCGAACGGCTTCGATATCGTCGAGGATCGGTCAAACGGCATCCCGACACGGACACCGCATGTCTTCGGCATCGCGGCACGGTTCCATCCACAAAAGGACTACGAAACATTCTTTCGCGCAGCAGCTTTGCTGTTAGCGCGGCGGCCTGATGTCAAGTTCGTCGCAGCCGGTGCTGGCGTTGCCCATGACAATGCGGAGATACGAAACATGATGGCGGCGGCCGGGTTGCCCGAGGCCGCGATCGAGCTTTGCGACCAGGTTGACGACATGGCGGCCTTCTATCATGGCATCGATGTCCTGGTTCTCTCATCGCGCACCGAAGGCTTTCCGAACGTGGTCGCCGAGGCGATGAGCCACGGAAAGCCGGTGGTGACCACCAATGTCGGCGACGCTGCCCTGGTCGTCGGCGACACAGGAGCGGTCGTTCCGCCGCGCAACGCGCAGGCCCTTGCCGAGGCAATGCGCCGAATGACCGACCTGGGACACCAAGACTATGCAGCACTTTCGATCGCGGCGCGCCGGCGGATCGAGAACCGGTTCTCGCTGGCGCAGATCGCACATCGTTACGACGAATTCCTGGATCGCCGCGACTGCAGCGCCAGTCTGGGAAAAGCGGAGTTTGGCAAATGACCCTGACGGCCAGGCAATTCTTTCTGGTCGAAAGGCGGCAAGCCGACCCCGTTGTCGAATCCCAGTTCTTCTCCAATCTCAAGATGCGCAACGGTACGTTCAAGTTAACGCAGCCTTCCCGCTTCGCTGCATTGGAGACAGAAATCGGGCCGGCGCTGGCGGAACGGGCAGCGGTCTTCCGGCAGGTGCTCGATGTCGGCGCTTCGACGGGCCTGACGACCATCGAACTCATGGACTTTCTGCGCGCAGCCGGGGCTTGCGCTGAGGTGACCTGTACGGACCTCTTCGTCGAAGCTCATCTCATGGAGATCGCGCCAGGATTTCGCGTGCTCGCGGATGCCGACGGCTGGCCGCTGCAATATGATGTGGCCGGACGGCCGATACGGGCGTGGATCCGAAGGTTGGACTATTTCACGCTGATGGCCGCGCTGCGGCTTTTTACGCGCGCGGCACTGCGCAGTCGGCTGCGGCGCATGATCGCCGAAGGATGTAGCGTTGCCGTCCGGATGGAATCCCGGGACCTGGCGGACAGGAATATTGAACTCGTAGAGAACGACATCTTCGCTCCAACGCCAAGCTTCATCGGCAGATTCGACTTCATCCGCGCTGCCAACATCCTCAATCTGAATTATTTCCCTGTCGAGCACATACGCCACGCCATATCGAACATCCGATCCTATTGCCGCGGGCCCCGCTCCCAGGTGCTGATCGCTCGGTCGAAAGGTTCGCGTCATGACGCGACACTGTTCGAACTTGGGTGGGAGGGCGCCTTCACCGTGCGAGCCCGCGCCGGCAGTGGATCCGAGATCGAGGGGCTGGTTCTTGGCCACCAGCAGAAACGACCATGATGACCGGACCGCACGGTTTTTACCGGTCTCGGCGGCTGAACTCAAATGTGGCGGCACGCGAAGAGCCGGCTCCGCCCGACCCTGACCGGCGTTCAAAGTTCCATCTCAGTGAGAAGCAGCCGGTTCACAGCATGCACGTCGAAGCGATCATGCGCCATCTCGAGGGATCGCTGTCCCATGCGCCGAGCCAGCGCGGGATCATCTATGAGACGCTTCATCGCCGCTGCAAGAGCATTGGCATCGCGCGGAGGAACGATGACGCCGTTTTCTCCATCCACCACCGTATCGCGGCAGCCGGGCATGTCGGTGGTGATGATGGCGCGGCCTGTCGCCATCGCCTCCAGAATGCTGCGCGGTATGCCCTCGCGGTAGAAAGACGGCAGGACAAAAACGCTGCAGGCAGCAAGATAGGGCCGGACATCGGTGGTTTCCCCGAGATACTCGATCCCCGCCTCGGTTGCCCAGCGGTCCACCTCGGCTTTCGAAATCGCGAGCGGGCTTGGATCCAAGGGCCCAAGGATCTGAAATCGCGCTTGCGCGTTCACCTGACGCAGCGCTTTGGCGGCTTCGGCGAATTCGCAAAATCCCTTTTCGCGCAACAAACGCGCTACGATCAAGAAGACGGGGGCGCCGGAGGGCACGTCACTAGGCACGAAGCGGCCCAAGTCCACACCCGAGCCCGGCACGGAAACTATCCGCCCGAAATCAGCGACCATCCGACCGTTGCGAATGTCGGCCGCATCGGCGTCATTGTAGACGAACACCTTGCCGCCGCCGTGCAGGGCGAACCTGTACATCCAGGTGGCGATCCGTCGGATCCACGACAGGCGCGGTCTGTCGGCGTCGCTGAAAATGTAACCGAGTCCGGTGATCAAGGCGTGCCGTTGTTTGACGCCGGCGAAGCGTGCCGCCATCAGGCCATAGATGATCGGCTTCATTGTGTAGCAAAGAATAACGTCGGGGGAATATGTCCGCAACTCCCGCCACAGGGCCATCAGCGTCCGCACATCCTGCAGCGGGTTGAGACCCGTCCGCGCCATCGGGATCTGCACAAAAGACACGCCAATCGCGGCCAGCGCATCGACGGTAGGAAGGTGCAGTTCGGGGCCGTAGGCAACAACCTCATGGCCTCGTTCCACCATCGTTTTGAGCAGGTGGAACCGGAAATTCACCAACGAAACGGTGTAGCTGCAAACCACAGCAATCCTGCGCCGTTCCCTAGGCGCGTGGAAGGAGGAAGAAGCAACTCGCTGCCCCATCGGGTAACGACCTTCATTACGGGCGCCGGCCGCACGTGACAGCTCGCAAGGATATCGGCCCCTAAACGTGGCGTTCGTCCAACAGCGACTGTTTCACACAACGCAGAATGTTTCCAGTTGCCTTGTTTAGCGCGTTTCAAGTCTGAAGATCGGAGGATTGGTATGTCGATCTCAAGAACGTTGCATAAGTTAAGTTGCATTGTTGGGGCAGGAGTAGCCTTGTTGTTGGGGGGGCCGATCGCTTCCAGTTCGGGCGCCGAGCCATCAGCAATGACCAGTTACCTGCTTGCGCCGGGAGACACGATAAAATTCGATATCCTGGATGACGACGAGATTCCAGTCGACTTGCCCATCGCACCAGACGGTGCAATCCAGGCGCCCTTGATTGGAGCTGTGCAAGTGAGCGGGCTCACCTTGTCAGATACAGTCAAGGAACTGGAACGCAGCTACGTCGCCAAGCGGATTTTCATCGTACCAAAGCTCAGCGTGTCGGTAGCGGCCTACCGCCCAGTTTTCGTGATCGGCGACGTCCGCCAGCCTGGCTCATATCCTTTCCAGCCACAGCTGACTGTCGAAACGGCGCTCGGCCTGGCGGGAGGGCAGATTCAGGCGACCACGACCGAGAATCCCGTTCTCGCCAGTGCACGTTTGCGTCAAGAGCTCGACACCGTCGAAGCGGACATCATTCGCGAGGCCTTAGCAAGCGCGCGCGTGACTGCCCAACTCGCCGGCCGAGCGAAGATTCTCGATGAAGACGTCCCGGAGCGGGCGCGTACCTACGTCAAGGGGCCTGTGGCTGAATCCATCCGCGAAGTCCAGAAGCGCATCCTGACAGCCGGGATTGACAGCTTCACCTCGCAAACAACGGTTTTGACTGAACAGTTGGCCGAAGCGAAACGCGGATTTGGCCTGCTCCAGGAACTTTCTGAGAATGCAGCGGGGAACATCGAGTTGAGCCGCGCAGACCTGAAGCGCGCGCAAGACCTGCGAGCGCGCGGCATAAAAACGTTGACCGATGTTTCCAACCTCATGCGCCAGACATCTATGGAGGAGGCCCGCCAGCTCCAGATACTTGCCGATCTCTCGGAGGCCCGTCGCGGAATTGGTGAACTGCAAAGCAAGCTGGCGGATCTGGCCAAGATCCGCAATCTGGAAGCGCTTCTCGAGCTTGAAAAGCACAGCGCCGATTTGGTCAAGTTTCTCTCATCGCGACGCGGCACCGAAGAGCAACTCGTGCTGATCTCGACCTTGACAGCTGAAGAGTTGGCAAGAAACAAGGAAGTGACCCTCGATTTCATCATCCGACGCAACACGGATGGGAGACCAACTGACCATCAGGCGCGGCCGGACACGCTGCTATTTCCCGGTGACGTGCTTGTCGTCCGCATGCACGACCTGGAGGGCAAAGCGGTGGCTGTCTCGCCCACTGTTTCTGCGTCAAGTTTGGCGCAATGAGACATGCGCTCAATCCCGAATCGCCCAGGGCGGGCGGTGGAATGCATTCGCAAGAGGAGCGCGGGCCATGGAGTCGACTGGCCTACCGTCGAGCGTTTTCCGCATCGATTGGCGGGCAAAACGTCGTCGCTCTCTTCGCCTTGCTGCTGGCGGCGCTTCCTGCAGCGCTGACCGCCGTGCTCATCTGGTGCTCGCTTGGGCGGCCGCTGCTGTTCCGTCAGCAGCGGAGTGGCCTGGGCGGCCGTCCATTTACCGTTGTAAAATTTCGGACAATGCGCGATCGGCGCGATGGCGACGGACGGCTCTTGCCTGACAGCGAGCGCGAGATCGCCCTCACCCGCCTTGTACGCCGTCTGCGGCTCGATGAAATCCCACAGTTGGTGGCAATTCTACGAGGAGAGATGAATTTCGTCGGCCCACGCCCACTTCTGCCCTCTACTGTGGCCGCTTTTGGTACCTTGGGGCCTGTCAGGAACTCCGTGCGGCCGGGCCTGACTGGCTGGGCCCAAGTCAATGGCAACACCCGTCTTGCCGATCTCGAGAAGCTCGCTCTCGATATCTGGTATGTCGACTACCGGTCGAGATCGCTTGATGCGCGGATATTGCTTTTGACCGCGACCGTAATTCTGCGTGGCGAAAATATTCGCGCAGCGGCGCTTCGATCCGCCCAGGCTCATCTTGCATCGCGTTCGGGAGGAGAAGTTGTCGGAGACGGTCATCTCATCAACGGGGACGCCCAATGAACATCGCGTTCGTCGGTACCGTTCAATCATCTGCCGTCGCTCTCGACGCTTTGGCTCGGGCCGGCACGGCTCCGGGTCTGGTAATAACTTTGCCGACGGAGGCGGCAAATCGGCATTCGGATTTCGTCGATATCGCTCCCTTGGCTCGCAAAGCCGGCAGCAGGGTCGAATATACGCTAGATATAAACGACCGCGCGACCATCGAAACACTGATGGCTTTCGACACTGATCTCGTGCTGGTGATCGGATGGTCCCAAATTTGTCGCGACGCTTTCCGGACTGTTGCGCGGTTGGGCAATATCGGATTTCACCCCGGACCATTACCGCGCCTGCGTGGCCGCGCGGTTATCCCGTGGACCATCCTACTTGGCGAAACCACGACCGCCGCGTCGCTATTCTGGCTCGACGACGGCGTTGATTCCGGCCCGATCTTGCTCCAGGAAACAATCGCGGTTGAAGACGATGAAACGGCCCGCACGCTCTATCTCAAGCAGATTGGTTCGATGGCCCGCATGCTGCAAACAGCAATAGAACTCGTGCGCGCCGGCAATCCTCCGCGGACCGAGCAGGATCATGGCAAAGCGACCTATTGCGCTAAGAGAACTGCGGAGGACGGACGGATCGACTGGAAGCAGCCGACCGAAGCGGTCCTTCGTCTGATCCGCGCAGTCGGCGAGCCATATCCGGGAGCCTTCACCACCTGCCTATCGCGCCGGCTCATCATCGACCGGGCCACTTTCTTTCCGGACTCGCATCGCTTCATTGGCCTGCCCGGTCAAGTTCAGGCCCACACTCCGGAAGGCTTCGCCGTTCGGTGTGGCGATGGCGGGTGCGTGCACGTCACAGCGTGGCGAATGGATGATGTCGCTTTGAGGCCCCGCCTTCATTCTAAGCTCGGCGAACCTGCGTGACGGCCCGACGTTCATCCTCTGCGTTTCTCCAGGCAGGCGAATCTGCAAACGTTGCTGCCTACCCCAACGAGGGATGCAACTGCGCAAAATCCCCTATAGCTGAGGCATTGCCTGACTCAATTGCGCGTCGAGCTTCTTTGCAATCACGTCGAATTGAATGAGGATACCGCCCAAGCTTTAGAATGGGACCATCCTGCTTCAGCCCCGTCCCTCATCAAAACAAAATGCCCAATATTTGCATTCTCGCGTAGGAGCAATGAATGACTTGGGTGGATAATTTTGGACGCACCTTGGTTATCGCCCCGCATCCTGATGACGAAACATTGGGCGTCGGCGGCACAATCGCGCGGCTTGCCAAGGCCGGTCATGAAGTCTTCGTAGCTGTGGTTACCACGGGACAGTCGCCAGACTACTCTGCCGCCGAAACCACCCAAGTTCGTTCGGAAGCGGTACAAGCTCACGCCATTCTTGGTGTGGAAAAAACCTTTTGGCTGGACCTACCAGCGGCGCGGCTGGGCGAAACATCTCATGTGATTCGAAATGCCGCATTGAGAGAACTCATCAAGCAGGTGGAACCCACGACTTTGTTCGTTCCATTCGCCGGCGACATCCACATCGACCATCAATTGACTTTTCTTTCGGCCATGGTCGCCGCGCGGCCGAACCAGACGAAATATCCAGGAACGATCCTGGCCTACGAAACCTTGTCCGAGACAAATTGGAACGCGCCCTATTTGTCGCCGGGTTTCGTTCCCAATGTCTTTGTCGACATCAGCCAGACTTTGGAACTGAAGCTGGAGGCCATGCGGATGTACGGTTCGCAAATCCGGGCCTTCCCGCATGAGCGCTCCACGGAAGCGCTACACGCGCTTGCCACGCTGCGCGGCGCCACAGTGCACAGGCCGTCGGCGGAAGCCTTTGTATTGATCCGCGACGTCGTTTTTTCCGATCAAACGCCCCAGGAGGCCCGTCATGAACCCTTGGCCGCAGCGCACTCCTGAACGATTCGGGCCTTCCCCCAAAACATGGCCCCAATACGACGAGCAGCAAATCGAGGACGTGCTCAAAGTGCTCCGTTCGGGCAAGGTGAACGCCTGGACGGGCTCCAGAGTGCGTGCATTTGAGGAAACTTATGCGGCGCTGCTTGGCCGCAGCCACGCAATCGCCGTTACCAACGGGACAGTTGCACTCGACATTGCTCTGCAGGCAATCGGTTTGCAGCCGGATGATGAGGTCGTCGTCACACCGCGGAGTTTTGTTGCCTCCGCGTCGTGCGTACCCATGGCCGGCGGCGTGCCGGTCTTCGCCGACGTTGATCCTTCAAGCCAGGCCATTACAGCAGAGACGATCGTCGCGGTGCTGACCCCACGCACCCGCGCTATCATCGTGGTCCATCTCGCGGGTTGGCCCGCGGACATGGAAGCGATCACCCGCCTTGCCCGCCAACATGGCATTGTGGTGATCGAAGATTGCGCCCAGGCGCACGGGGCCGAAATTTCGGGCCGGCCGGTGGGAAGCTTCGGAGATATCGCAGCCTTCTCTTTCTGCCAGGACAAGATCATCTCGACGGGTGGCGAAGGCGGTCTATTGGCCATGGATGACGAGGTTATATGGCGGCGCGCCTGGAGCCTGAAAGACCACGGCAAATCCCACACCGTGGTGTTTTCACACCCTCACCCACTTGGCTTTCGTTGGTTACACGAAAGCTTCGGCTCCAACTATCGGATGACGGAAATTCAGGCGGCGATCGGTCTCAGGCAGCTTGAGCGACTGCCTGCCTGGCACGGCCAGCGCGCCACGAACGCCGCCATCCTGACGGCTGCGTTCCAAAACCTTCCCGGTTTGCGGACGCCTGTGCCGCCGCCGCACATTCGACATGCATGGTATCGCGTTTACACTTTCGTGAGGCCGGAGCGGCTGAAGCGGCGATGGAACCGCGACAGGATCATGCGGGCAATCACCGCAGCCGGGGTCGGCTGTTTCAGCGGCAGCTGCTCTGAAATCTATCGCGAGAAAGCCTTCGTCGATCGAGGCTTCGTGCCTGCCGATCCGCTCCCCACGGCAGCCCTATTGGGCGCTACCAGCCTCGCATTCCTGGTGGACCCGTGCCAGAGCCTGACGTCAATGCACCGGACCGCCTCAGTCGTCACGTCCGTGATGCAGCACGCGACCGACGAGTCGAGCTTGGGTGACGATTGGTCGGCTGCAGTCCCCGTCAATACATGGATGCGATTGCCGAAGGGCGAACAGGACGGACGTCCCCGTCCTGGATATGGCGGCAGAGCGGCTCGCCGGGCCGGCGATTAGCGTATACGCGACGGCGCGGGCTAACCGATTGCACTTGCAACCGCGCCAGCCTGGAGAGAAAGAGAGAGAGAGAGAGAGAGAGTGACATCGGACTTGCCCGGCTCACTTGACGATTGTGCCAAGCCTCAGCAACGCCTGACGCGGAATGGGCGCCGCTTACCGTTAGCGGCGGCAGTTCGCGCTTTTGGTGGGCTCATCCTGCAGGGATGGCGAGAAGAAACAATTCTGCACACCCGTCTCATCAATATAGGGCACCTGCTAACCGGCAGTCTTTTTGGCTCGATCATCGGAATGATCGCCTTCGTCGTCACCGCCCGCGCCCTGGGTCCCACGGACTATGGCGTGCTGGCGCTGGCGTATAGCTACGGTCGGGTGATCCAGCTTTTGGTGGGCTTCCAATCATGGCAACCCCTGATCAAATACGGCGCGGAACTCCAGGAGGCGGGTCAACACGACGACTACCGTTCGCTGCTCAAATTCGGACTGCTGGTGGACGTCGCCRCCGCTGTCACAGCCTTTGTGCTCGCAGTAGGTCTGGTTTTGCTCTTCGGACCGTTGTTTGGTGTCAGCAAGGGAGCCGTGCTGCTGGTTCTGATCTACTCGACGACACTGATATTTCAAATCAACGGGTTCCCAACAGCAGTCATGCGGCTCGCCGGCCGGTTTTGGCTGGTGGCTTACGGATCGCAACTGAACACCATTTTGCGATTGGTGCTGTGCTTGATCGGATTGCTGACAAGCGCTGGGCTTATGTATTTCGTCATTGTATGGACCGTCACTCAAATCTTTGGAGCATTGGTATTCCTGACCCTTGCTTTCGTCGAAATACACCGGCAGGGAGTGCATCATCTGCTGTCCGCGCCGCTCTCCGGCATATCGACACGCTTCAAAGGACTTTGGGCCTTTACGATCGGCAGCAATGTTGAACTGACGATACGTTCCAGTGCCCAGTTCGACACGCTGATCGTAGGCGCCCTAGCTGGACCGACTGCGGCAGGCTTTTATCACATTGCCAAACGCTTGGGCCGCGTCGTTGTTCAGTGCGGGGTTCAGGTCCAAGCCGTCCTCTACCCTGACGTGGCACGCCTGTGGGCAAAACAGGACCTAGCCTCGTTTCGCCGCACGATCCTGCAAATGGAAATACTGCTCTTATCGTTCGGAGTTGCGATGGTGGTGGGCACCTGGCTCTGCATCGAGCCGGTGCTGCGCTGGACCGCCGGCGCAGAATTCATAGCTGTCGCGCCGCTGGCCACCGTGCAGATGATCGCCGTTGGGATGACGCTGAGCGGTAGCGCTGTACGCACGGCCCTGCTCGCGATGGGGCGACAGCCCGCCGTCCTCAAGATAGTGCTTGGCGCAACTTTGGTGTTCCACATCACCGCGCTGACAGCCATCCCCCTGATTGGAGCAATGGGCGCAAACGTCGCCCATGTCTCGATGTCCGCCGTTTGGCTGACCGCCCTAATGCTGGTCTATCGCAAGGCACTAAAAATTTCCTCGACCCCGGTTTTACAACCCGCTTCGCACAAGGGCTGCGATTGACGGACAATTGACTCCAACCCGGTAGCGCGCGGATATCACCAGCGGTCTCACTCGATAGCCGAACTAACCACTTCGTCCCACCGCGCCATTACGCGCTCGCGCGAAAATCGACGGGCCGACTTCGCGGCGGCCTGCCCGAGCGAGATACACAGCGCCTCATTGCCCATCAGCCGTGAAAGCTCTGTGGAGAGCGCTTCGACGTCCCCATTTGGTACGAGCAGGCCATCCTCTTCGTGGGTAACCATATCGCTCGGCCCAAACCGGCAATCGAAAGAAACGACGGGCAGCCCGGCCGCCATGGCCTCCACTAGCACAATACCCCACCCTTCGTAGCGCGACGACAGTACAAAGGCGTCGGCGGTCTCGATCCAGCCCCCCGGCCGTTCACTTACCCCGGGAAACTGCACGCGACTGTCCAAGGCGAGTGCGCACCGCTGTCGTTCAAGCGCGGCACGTTCCGGCCCCTCGCCCCAGATCACCAAGGTCCAATCGGGGTGAGCGCGAGCGATGCGGGCGAACGCCTCCAGCAGCAGGTCAAATCCCTTTTGGGGTACGAGCCGCCCCACCGCCGCGAGAATTCGCTGCCCACGCCGCAAATGCAAATCGACGGGCAAATTTGCCTCGTTCGGGATGACCCAGCTGCGTGGGCGTTGCCGCCGCGGGAAAAGGTCCATCGCCCCATTGGTCATTGTGACCAGGCCAAAAGATGTGGGGTAGAGCTGCTTGCGCATCCAGCCCCAAGCGGCCCCGCAGGTCTGCAGTTCGGAATTGTTGCGTTCCGACACGACCACGGGAATGCCGGTGCCTTTTGCCGCCAGCAACGAAAGGATGTTGGTTCGCGTCAGAAAACTGATGACAACGTCTGGTGCCAGCCGAAGCAACTGGCGGCGAAGCCGAAGCATGCGGTTTGCAGCTAGCCAAGCCCCACGCAGCGGGCCGGTGCGGCGATTTGGGAGGTCGAGGTGGATCACGTCCACGCCCGGATCGATCTTGTAATAGGGCGGCGTGCCACGGCGCTCCAGTGTGATGACCGCGACTTTGCAGCCGCGCTCGGCCCAATGATTGGCGATCGAGCTGACGACACGCTCGCTGCCACCCGCCCCAAGCGCTRGCAGGACGATCACGACACCAACCTGGCGGTTGGCGGCCCAACCTTCTGGCAATGCCGCAGCACTGTCGCCTATACCAGAGCCGTTGATGTTGCCGTTCATTTGTCGCGCTATCATCTGGGTCACCCGACACGAACCACCATAAATCGATTTCCTGGTCGCACGCGTCGCCACATCGCTGACGCAGCTCTGGTCGCTTCCGAGCGCGACTTTTAGCATGGGCATCCGCAGCGAAAAATTCGGTTTTTCCTGACCTGCATTACCGCTTGGATCATGGCTGATTGAGGGGCCACAGTATTGTCGGCCGTAGAGCGGAAGGCAAGAATGCATAATCTTCCTGGGCGTATTTGGCACCGCGCTACGAGGCCGCTCTATCTGGCCACAAAGGCCATGAAGGCCGACGCCTTCCTAGTTTCTTATCCAAAATCAGGCCGGACCTGGTTTCGTTTCGTCCTGTCGAACTATTTTGCCAACGCCTTCAACCTCGGCATCGAAGTCGATCTCCACAGCATGTTCAAAGTGTTACCAAATTTCGACAGAGACCCAGTCAGGGGGCTTCCGGCATTTGCCTTCGGCGAGTTGCAACCCGACATGCCTCTCATCCCGGTAAGTCATTTCGGCTACCAAAGACGGCTGTTTC
Organism: Aminobacter sp. P4_D5; assembly: GCF_056401815.1. NCBI lineage: Bacteria > Pseudomonadati > Pseudomonadota > Alphaproteobacteria > Hyphomicrobiales > Phyllobacteriaceae > Aminobacter > Aminobacter sp. P4_D5. Next base: position 21,075 of record NZ_JBFUIP010000083.1, read on the forward strand.
TAAACCGGCCTGTCATCTTTATGGTACGCGACCCACGCGACGTTATCGTCTCCAGCTACTTTCATGCCACACGCCAGAAGCTCAGCTTCCAAGGCGACATGTGGCAATTCATCGTGGATCGACAGCGCGGCCTGCCTGCCTTGGTACAGTATCTGAACAGCTGGTCGATGGGCGTCGCCAACCGCAAGACCTATGTGCTGAGCTATGAAAATTTGACCTCCGATACCTTTGAGGAAACAGCGAAAGTGCTGTCGTTCCTTGGTTGCAAGGTCAAGTTGCCGGAGCTCGCCAAAGCGGTGGATGCTAGTCGATTCAGTTCCATGAAAAGACAGGAGTTGTCGATGGGACTACCGTCGCACGACTACGACCGAAGTGATGAAGAGAGCCTGCGCATGCGACGCGGCCAAGTCGGCGGATTTGCGGCCTATCTCGATTCCGAACAGATTCGATTGATCGAGGAAACCTGCTTCCGCAAGCTGCGACCCGAAGCAAAGCGGCTGCTGGCTGGCACGGCCATGGCGATTGTATGGCGCGACACGCAGCACCATCGACGGCTTCTTGATGCGCACCCGGGGGCGGCGCATTGACGGCCACTGTAACGACAAACGTCTGCATGGAGACAGGCCTGCCCGCCAGAAGCAGTCGGTACCGCTTGCGTCACACTGATCGGCATTCCGCGACGGTACCGTCCAATAGGCGGATTGGCGGCGACGAGCGATAATGAGATGTGAGCGCCGGCACACGAAGGGAGTTTATGGCAACACTTTCATTGCAATTGGACCGCGGTTCACGGTGAGTCCGGGGGTCATCTGGATGGGGGGATTTCTGAACAAAACTCTATCGTTGCCCCGGCCGTCACGAACTCGTCACTTATTCTGAAAACGCTTTGGCGCCCAGTGCCACAACACGCGGGCAGTAAAGAACGGGGGTGGAAATGGAGGTCCGCGTTTCCAATGTGCGCAAGGAATTTGGCGGATTTCCAGCCTTGCACGATGTCTCGCTCGACATTCGCTCAGGTGAACTTATCGCACTGCTTGGACCGTCGGGTTCCGGCAAGACGACGCTCTTGCGATTGATTGCCGGGCTTGAGCAGCCTACCACCGGCACGATTTTTTTCGGCGAAGAGGATGCCTCGCTAAAGACGGTGCAAGAGCGAAATGTCGGCTTCGTCTTCCAGSACTACGCCCTGTTCCGCCACATGACGGTCGCCGACAATATCAGCTTCGGCTTGAAAGTGAGGCGCCGCAACCGCCCGCCGGACGCTGAGATCAGGCGCTGCGTGTCGGATTTGCTCGACCTGGTTCACCTGACCGGATTGGAAAAGCGTTTCCCAGCGCAGCTTTCCGGTGGCCAGCGGCAACGCGTGGCGCTGGCGCGCGCGCTGGCCATCGAACCGCGCGTGCTTTTGCTCGACGAACCGTTCGGCGCGCTCGACATCCAGGTAAGGCGCGAGCTACGCCGCTGGCTGCGCGAGATCCACGAGAAGACCGGTCATACAACTGTCTTCGTCACCCATGACCAAGGCGAGGCTCTTGAGCTTGCCGACCGCGTCGTCGTGATGAGCCAAGGACGAATCGAGCAAGTTGGCACCGCTGATGAGATCTACGACACGCCGAATTCGCCCTTCGTTTTTTCCTTCGTGGGCGAGTCGAGCTCGTTGCTGGTGCGAGTCGAAAGCGGCGAACTGTGGATCGCCGGCCGCAACATCGGCATTTCGGCGCCCGACGCGCCTAACGGTGAAGCCATTCTCTATTTTCGGCCGCACGACATCGATCTGAAGGAAGGTGCAGATTGCTGCATTTGCGGAACCATGACGGCAATCCGGCGTGTCGCCGGCGCCCGCCTTGTCGAACTGGACGTCGGGGACGGCGGGCAGCGCGTGGAGATCGAAATTCCGGGCTCGCATCCGGACTGTGAGAGGGCGACGATCACCTTCAGGCCAAAGAACTGGAAGGTGTTCCGGCGTCAGACAGAGCATGCTCTTTGTGCAAAACCAAGTTTAACGCACTTGCGCTGTGTCCTTCTCCCTCGTCAGCGCGGACTTCAAAGTGATTCAACGTCGCGTTGCTGACGTTGTGAAAATCCAAACTCAAGGCCAGCCCAGCGAACTGCAATGCAGACTAAGGAGCTTGCACCGGACTGTACGGACGGGCCGCTCGAGAACGTCGATTGGAATAAAGGGGCAGCAAGCGTACTTCGCAACTGGAGCTGGCCGCAAACGGGCGAACGCTTCTCAGCGATGATAGGAGAAGCGGGCCGACGCAAAGTCCTTAAAGCACCGCGACTGGGCCGCGACACGATCACTATGCTTCCGGCATACATTCACCGCAACATTTAAGCCGAGGAAATCTTCCAGCCCTCCGAAGCCCGGCTAGAATTGAAGGTCGCCAACTAAAGCGGCCGTTCGATCAACGGAGCCGTGCCGATTGCGCGTCATGGCCAAGCACATGCCAGGCGAGAAAAAGCTGCGACATTCGACGGTGAGGAGATCTACTCACTTCATCTGACATCAGCATAGCGCTGCGTGCGGTGGTCATGTGCTGCTAAAAGGCCATCTGGGCTGGAACAAAAATGGCAGCACCACGCTTATCCGACGACGAAACGTCGGGAGGCACCATGCCCAAATATCGATTTGAATTTCTTCACGAGACCGATGCAGAGCCCGTGGTACTTGACTTGGCGAACATAGAGGCAGCCAAAGCACAAGCAAGACAAGCTATGGCAGACAACGTGATGGATCACGTCACAAAACGGCACGATCCCAGCAAGCTCGCCACCCGAATATTTGACGAAGCCGGGTACGTGATCGCGACCGTCGACTTTCAGTCGGTCTTCTCTGACAGCGAAAATGAAGAACCACCAACCGAGGATCCCTCGGTGAAGAGATCAGGCTAGGCACAAAGGGAGGAAGCTGCCGTTCCGCTTCGGCCCTAGATGAGCCGCGGAAAATCATTTCCCGCGTTGGAAGCAGATGTGCCAAGGTCTACAGCGTCTATGGGGTGGCAACATGTCCGGCCGCTTTCCGTGGACGAGTGATACAAACTGACGTTCGGTCAGCCGAAGCGACCGACAGCTTTGCGCCGACATCTTGGTCGTTCGCCCCACCAGTTCGCGATCTTGATCGCTGCTGGTCCGCTACGGAAGGTCAATGACATTGTAGAAGGAACGCGAATGCCCGCGTGCCCCTAGACAATATCTCGGAAATCATCCACCGCCCCGGCCTGCGATTGTTCGGGCTCGAATAAAACCGCACGGATCGCAGTCGAGGAAGATCGGCTTTACGGCTAGAGTTCGAAGAATCCTGGGCCGACGACGGAGGGCTCAATCACATGAATCTGCAGCCTTAAGCGCTTCCTCGCGGTATGCTTTGTCTAACATGGCGATCCGTTGAACAGACGCATAGAACCGTGAATGGTCACTTGAACACACGTCGAACAAGCGGAGAAACGCCGGAACCCGATCGGCGTAAACGGAGGTCGCTGCGAGCGTCGCGTTGTTAATCGGGGCATCGAACCAGGCATCGTATCCCCGGTAGCCACCCCAGTTCCCGTCGCGGATCTGCCGGTGGCGCATCCGCATC